>USDI01000011.1 GCA_900553305.1 uncultured Lachnospiraceae bacterium | reverse complement strand
CAAGAGCAAGAATGAAATAGCAACAATAATGAAGGAGTTAAACAAGCAGTACCGGGAAACGGACCGGATTTATCATGAAATCAGTATGCAGTCCGGATTGTCGGACAGCGCTTTTATGATTTTATATGCCATTGTGGAATTGGGAGACGGATGTCAGCAGAAGGATATTGCAGATCTGTATTGCTACAGCCGTCAGACAATTAATTCTTCTATTTCAGGTCTGCAGCGAAATGGAATTTTGCAGCTGCATAAGGGAAGCAGAAGAGATCTGCATATTTCTCTGACCACCGAGGGGAAGCGGTTTGTTGAGGAAAAGATCTATCCGGTTATGGAGATGGAAAACAGTATCTTTGATGAATTAACGGAGCAGGAGAGTGAAGAATATCTGCGCCTGGCACAGAAGATCACATGCCTGCTCCGTGAAAAGATGAATCACAGATAAGAGAAGCAAGGGGTAAGAATAAGGAAAACAATTATGAATATACAATTATCAGATCATTTCACCTATAAACGATTGCTGTGTTTTGTGCTGCCTTCCATTTTAATGATTATGTGCACATCCGTTTACAGCATTGTTGATGGATTTTTTGTTTCAAATTTTGTGGGGACTACCCCCTTTGCCGCCATCAACCTGACCTTTCCGGTCTTGATGGCAGTAGCGTCAATCGGTTTTATGGCAGGAACCGGAGGCAGTGCTGTGGTGTCAAAGACCATGGGAGAAGGTAACAGGGAGCGTGCCAATGAGTACTTTACCATGATTATAGCAGCACTTTTTGGAGGTGCGGTGGTGCTTTCCATGATCGGATTTATCATGGCAAGACCGATCACTATGGCACTGGGAGCCACGCAGGAGGAGCTGATCCGGGACTGCGTGCTCTATATCCGCATCGGATTTTTATCCATGCCGGCATTTATTCTGCAGTTCGCATTCCAGAGTTTTTTTGTGGCGGCGCAGAAGCCGGGATTAAGTCTTAAGGCAAATGTGGCAGCCGGAATTGTAAACGGTATTCTGGACTATGTGCTGATCGTGATTTTTCAGTGGGGACTGGCCGGTGCTGCCATTGCAACCTCTGCAGGACAGATTGTCGGAGGGTTGATCCCTGTTATTTATTTCTTGAGAAAGAACGACAGTCTGCTGCAGTTTAAAAAATTTCATATGCATATGGATGTGATCGGGAAGGTCTTCATTAATGGCTCCTCTGAGATGGTAACCAATCTTTCGTCCTCCATTGTGAATATTCTGTATAATTTCCAGCTGATGAAGCTGGCAGGTGAAGACGGAATAGCAGCCTATGGCGTGATTTTATATATCAATATCATATTTATGGCCATTTTCATGGGCTATTCCATTGGAAGTGCACCGGTTGTCAGTTATCATTACGGGGCAGGAAATCATATGGAGCTGAAAAACCTCTTCCGAAAGAGTCTGACCTTTCTGATGATTTCCGGTGTAGTGCTTCTGGCAGCATCCGAGGTACTGGCAAGGCCATTGTCGGCAATTTTCGTCAATTATGATGCCGGGCTGCTGGAGCTGACGGTTCATGGTTTCCGGATTTACAGTCTGGCATTTCTGATTATGGGAATCAATGTCTGGGGTTCATCCTTTTTTACAGCATTGAACAATGGACTGGTATCGGCGGTTATTTCGTTCCTTAGAACGCTGGTATTCCAGATAGTCGTGATTTCGGTTCTTCCGCTTTGGTTTGGAGTGGACGGAATCTGGTTTTCGGTTGTGGCAGCAGAGGGGATGGCATTGTTTGTGACTCTGGGATTCCTTTTCACGAATCGCAGGAGGTATCATTATTAAGAATTGCGGGTGCCGTTTATGTCTCTTTACACAACACTTACGATATTTTAAAAGAAACCGATATGGGTATGGAGGACCGGATTACGGTCGTTTCAGCGATCGGACACCACGATGAATCTATCCTTTCAATGTATACGAACTCCATAAAATGTGGTATACTCCCCTTAGTGCAGCAAGGAGCAGAAGCTGTACGTCAATGTAAGAATAAGGAGAGAGTAACATGCCCTGTACAACTATTTTAGTAGGAAAACATGCATCCTTTGATGGCTCGACCATGATCGCCAGAAATGACGATTCAGGTTCGGGCCATTTTATGCCTAAGAAATTTGTTGTGATCCATCCGGAGGAACAGAAGAGAACATATCAGTCCGTGATCTCACACGTGACCGTGGAACTGCCGGAAAATCCTATGCGCTACACCGCTATGCCCAATGCGATTGAAGGAAAAGGCATCTGGGCAGCCTGTGGCGTGAATGAAGCAAATGTTGCCATGACAGCAACCGAAACCATTGCCAATAATCCCAGAGTCCTGGGAGCTGACCCGCTGGTAGAATATCTCCCGGCTGAGGATGGAAGGGAAGAACAGATTGGAGGAATCGGGGAAGAGGATATTGTCTGTCTGGTGCTTCCCTATATTCACAGTGCACGCGAGGGCGTGGAGCGTCTTGGAAGCCTTCTCGAAAAATACGGAACCTATGAGATGAATGGAATCGCATTCCAGGATGTGAATGAGATCTGGTGGCTGGAAACAATCGGCGGGCATCACTGGATGGCAAGAAGAGTGCCGGATGATTCCTATGTTGTCATGCCGAACCAGTTGGGCATTGATTTTTTTGACCTTGACGATGCTTATTCAGAGAAAAAGAACTTCATGTGTTCCGCAGACCTGCGTGAATTTATGGAGCAGTATCACTTGAATGTGTCACTGGATGATATGTGGAATCCGAGAGATGCCTTTGGAACGCACGATGATTCCGATCATGTGTATAATACACCGCGAGCCTGGTTTATGGAGCGGTACTTAAATCCGCATACGAAGATGTGGGATGGAGAACATGCCGATTACACGCCGTTTTCCGATGATATTCCGTGGTGCATGGTGCCGGAAAGGAAGATTACGGTTGAGGATGTAAAGTATGTACTTTCCTCGCACTTTCAGGGAACACCGTATGATCCGTATGCAGCGTATGGAGATAAATCCATGAAGGGAGCCTTCCGCTCTATCGGAATCAACCGGAATGACTTTGTAGCTGTCCTGCAGCTGCGTCCCGGTATAGAGAAGGATTGCAGCGCAGTAGAATGGATTGCGTATGCTTCCAATGCCTTTAATACACTGGCACCGTTCTATCCGATGGTGGATGAGACTCCGGAGTATTTAAGCAATACTACAGGAGATGCTTCAACAGAGAACTTCTACTGGGCAAGCCGAATGATTGCAGCCATGACCGATGCTTCTTATGGCAGGTCGGTTTTCCATGCAGAGCGTTATCAGGAGAGTGTGATGGCGAAGAGCCACCAGATTCTGAACCGGTACGATGCACTTTTGAAAAAAGAAATCGATCCTGCGAAGCGTCAGGAAATCCGACAGAGGGCGAATGAGGAAGTGGCGTCTATGCTGAAAAAGGAAGCAACGGATACCTTAAACAAAGTATTATATGAGCTCAGTAACCAGATGAAAAATGCTTATTCCCGTTCAGATGCATGAGTGCAGCTGTGCATGGAGCTGTCAATGTGAAGGAATAAGTATGGAAGCAATGCGGATTGTGATGTTGAATTACTGCTAAATATGCAGAAACGAGGAGAAGACAGATGAAAATTACAGATACCATAAAATATGTAGGTGCCAATGATGAAACAATTGATTTGTTTGAAGGACAGTATCACGTACCGCATGGCGTTTCTTATAATTCCTATGTAATTCTGGATGAAAAGATCGCTATTATGGATACCGTGGATCAGCGGGCAACCGGAGAGTGGCTGAATAATCTTGAAAAGATACTGGACGGAAGAACGCCGGATTATCTGATCGTGTCCCATATGGAGCCGGATCACGCAGCCAATATCCAGAAGGTGGCACAGAAGTACCCTGAAATGAAGATCGTTGGAAATGCCAAGACCTTTTCAATGATCGCGCAGTTTTTCACATTGAATGTAGAAGGACGTGAGGTGGTCGTGAAGGAGGGCGATACCTTGAGCCTTGGAGCACACACCTTACAGTTCTTCATGGCACCGATGGTACACTGGCCGGAGGTCATGGTGACTTATGAACAGTCAGAAAAAGTGCTTTTCTCCGCAGACGGCTTTGGTAAATTTGGCAGTCTGGCGATCGAGGAGCCATGGGAAGATGAAGCGAGAAGATATTTTATCAATATTGTCGGTAAATATGGGGCACCGGTGCAGACATTACTGAAAAAGGCGGCAACACTCGATATTGCCATGATCTGTCCGCTTCATGGACCGGTTCTTACTGAAAATCTGGGACATTATATCGGTCTGTACGATACCTGGAGCAGCTATCGTCCGGAGGAAAAGGGGGTTCTCATTGCGTATGCTTCGATCTATGGAAATACCCGTAAGGCAGCAGAAGCGCTGGCAGATGAGCTTACCCGTGCAGGGCAGCAGGTGTATATGATGGATCTGTGCCGCTGTGACCTGGCGCAGGCCGTGGCCGATGCATTCCGTTATGATCGTCTCGTGCTTGCGTGTGCCACCTATGATGGCGGCATGTATCTGCCGATGGAAGACTATCTCAATCATCTGAAAGCAAAGAATTTCCAGAAGCGTAAAATAGGGCTCATGGAAAACGGAAGCTGGGCACCGATGGCAGCGAAGAAGATGAAGGAAGCACTGGAAGGTATGAAAGAGATGAACTTCTGCGATACCGTGGTAACCATCCGTTCTGCCATGAGGGAGAACGATCTGCCACAGATTCAGAAGCTGGCAGAAGAGCTTTGTGCAGAGTGAACAGGATGATACCGGCCAAAGTGCAGAGAAAAGGAAAAATTCAGGAAAGATACCGGTGATATTCCGGGGAAATAAGGAATGAGGAAGGAGCCCAGAAAAGCGATGGAAACATTTTATTATGAAGTGGTAAGCATTGATGGCGATTACGCCAACCTGAAGCGTACCGATATCGAATCAGAGGATCTGAAGCTCGTGGCACGTGCGCTGCTCCCCACAGAGATCTGCGAAGGGAGCAGGCTCAAATATGAGTGGATGCAGTATGAAATGATCTGATACATTGATTGGGGGAAAAGCCTCATTTTGATATGCCATGGGAGGAAGGAATGATGAAGAGTAATTTAATTGCGGATACCACGAAACAGGAACGGATCGCATTGATCAAACAGTGGCTTCCGGATGACGATGGACTGAATGACTGCGATATGGATCTTTGGGATATTTATGCGGATTATATTAATGGAATCCGTGAAATTTCAGAGATTAACGCGGCCATGACAGGAACTTTTTATACAGAAGATGATTTGTAGATGGGACATCTGCAGATAAGATTTGAGATGCTGTGTGGAAGCAGACGGTTGATGCAGATATTTATAGAACATCATTTCACATGGCATGAAGCAGTTATAGATACCAGATAGTTAGTGATAAGAAATGTGGTAATATAGGAGGAGTTTATGATGGAAACAAATGAAACAGGTTACATTAACAAAGTGGCAATCGGAGGGCACATTGTACTGGATACGGTGTTACTTATTTCGTATCTGGTGGAGCTTTTAAAGGGATCCAGAACACCTGCTTATTTTGCGGTGATAGCAGCATTTATGGTTATTCCGGTTGTGGTGGAGCTGATCATTTATTTTAAGAAAAAGGATGCGGCCTGTATCCGGCATATTCTGGCAATAACATATGGGGTGTTTTATCTGTTTGCTATTTTCACAACGAATTCCATCAGTACATTTGTGTATATCCTGCCGTTTTTTATTTTACTGACGGTATATTCAGATATCCGGTATGTATCTACGATTGCCTTCTGTGGTATTACAGCCAATATTGCCTGGGTGATCTGGAAGGCATTGACAACAGGAATCCCTTCCGAACAGATGCCGGATGTGGAGATCCGGCTGGCCTGTATGATTATCAGTAGTATTTTCTTACAGATCAGCACAAGGGTGGTTAAGAAGATCAATGATAACAAGCTTCATCTGGTAGAGGGACAGCAGGAAAAGAATAAGACATTGATGGATCACATTATAGCAACGTCTGAAGGTATGGTGGATCAGATTGAAGAGGCATCCGGCAAAATGGTGACTCTTTCAGATTCCATGACGAAGATCCACGATTCCATGGAAGAGGTTTCCAAAGGGAGCAATGAAACGGCACAGGCTGTCCAGACGCAGCTTCAGCGTACCGAACAAATTCAGGAACATATTGCGCGTGTGAAGGATGCCACGGCCGGAATTGATCAGAATGTCAAAAATACGGCTCAAAGGGTGGAAGAAGGACAGTTACATATGCAGACCCTGTCTGAACAGGTGGTTCAGTCGATTGATGCAAACCGTGAAATGGTATCCAGAATGGATACATTAAATGAATATGCCGATCGGATGAATACCATCATTGAAACGATTACCAGTATCGCAAACAGTACCGGAATGTTAGCCCTGAATGCAAGTATTGAAGCTGCACGTGCCGGGGAAGCAGGCAGGGGCTTTGCAGTTGTGGCACAGCAGATTTCCGGACTGGCCAGCCAGACAAAGGATGCAACAGTGAATATCACCGAACTGATCGGACATATTCATCAGGAATTAGCTTCGGTAGCGGAAGCAGCACAGGTGGTAACCGACAGTAACCAGTCCAATGCAGTGAATGCACAGGAGGTTGAGAACAACTTTACCGGCATTTCCGAAGGTACAGAGAAGATCAACAGTGTGACCGGTGAACTTATGGAAATTGTTAAGGAATTAGAAACAGCCAACTCCGATATTGTAGAAAATATCCAGACCATTTCTGCTGTAACCGAAGAGGTATCGGCACATGCCAACGAAACCTTCGAGGCATGTGAAGTCAACAGCGAGCTGGTAGATTCCGTAAGCGGCATTGTTTCGGATATTTCGGATAAAGCAACGGGACTTCACGCTGCAGAGTAAGCAGCTTTCAAGTCATGGAGCAGTGCTTAATCAATCAACACATGAATAGAAAGGTAGTTTGGCATTTTGTAACAGAACAGATGCACGGACGGAGAAAGAGGAATACCTTGAACAGATTATTCAAACGACTTAAAATACAGAGAATCAATGACCATATCCGGATGTTAAACGATCACGATGACGGTACCGGCTATCTGGTTACAGGAACCGATAAGGCTCTTGTGATTGATACCATGTATGGACAGGAGGATTTAAAGGAAGCAGTAAAGAACCTTACGGATCTTCCGCTCATGCTGGTAAATACCCATGGACATTTTGATCATACCTATGGAAATCTTTACTTCGACAAGGCTTATATTCATCCTGCGGATATCGGAATTGCCAATGCATATTTTAAAGCGGACGGATTTATACAGATGATGAAAGAAACCGGACGGAAGCCGGCAGAATTTGAACCGATCACCGAAGGAACGGTGATTGACCTTGGCGGTATCCGACTGGAGGTATATGAAACACCGGGACATACGCCGGGAAGTATCGTATTACTTGACCGGAAGGACCGGATTCTCTTTAGCGGAGATACGGTGATTGAGCAGACGTGGATGCAGCTTCCGGAATGTTGTGAAATGAAGGTGATGCTGCAGTCCTTAGATAAGATTCAGAAGCTTCGTCCTTATTTTGATCATATTCTGTGCGGACACAGTCATGGATTGGAGGATGCCTCTCTTTGTGAGGCACAGCGTCAGGCGGTATGGGAGATCTGCAACGGGCAGGTGCAGAATGATGAGCCTTATGTTTACTATGGAGGAGAGTGTAAAGCCCATCCTTATGGAAAGGATCCCCGAAGAATTGTTTATGATACGTATAAAAAGGGTGTTGATACGGAGCATCTGATTATGCCAGATGAACTGTTAGAGGTCATCCGCAGTTCCATGAATTAAGCTCTCAATAAAATAAGAATGAAAGTAACAGCCCGGCAGGTGAATTACTTACCGGGCTGATTGTCTGTTTCTATTTCTTTTTTCTATTCCTTAATGCTATTCCTTATTTTCGTTTCTTACTTTGTTCCGAAAATACGGTCACCGGCATCACCAAGACCGGGACAGATGTAAGCATGGTCGTTGAGACAGCGGTCAAGATGTCCAACGTAGATCTGGATATCCGGATGATCCTTACGAAGTCTCTCTAATCCCTCCGGAGCAGCAATAATACACATGAACTTAATGTTCCTGCCACCGTGCTGCTTAATGAAATCAACCGCTTCGGAACCGGATCCGCCGGTTGCAAGCATCGGATCTAAGACAACGATGGTTCTCTGATCGATGGGTTCAGGGAGCTTGCAGTAATATTCATGCGGTTCGTGGGTTTCGGGATCACGGTATAAGCCGATGTGTCCGACCTTGGCAGAGGGAACTAATGCAAGAATACCTCCTACCATACCAAGTCCTGCACGAAGAATCGGAACGATTGCCATTTTCTTTCCGGAAATCATCGGAGTCTTACAGGTTTCGATCGGAGTCTTGATTTCAACATCCTCCATCGGGAGATCGCGGAGTGCTTCATAGCCCATGAGCATTGCGATCTCTTCAATTAATTTACGGAATTCGTTGGTTCCGGTGTTCTCGTCACGCAGACGGGAAATTTTATGCTGAATTAATGGATGATCCAGTATAAATACGTTTTGCATATCTGACATTTCTAATCCCTCTCTTTTCGTAATATTTTAACTATTGCCATTATAGCATAGGGAAGTTCATTTTTGAATCTGTTTTTTGACTTTATTTTACAAAAACTCCTTTACATTTTGAATAGATAATGCCATAATAGGAAAAGTTAGTGTGATAGATCCTTTAAGTTCGGTACAGAGATGCCGGCAAGGAAACGAACCTGATGAAATTAGGTATGTGAGTCCGCCGTGTGTCATGGTGGGCTTTTCTTTTTGCAGGAAATTCTTTGTTGTGTTCAGAAAGGTGCGTAATATGGCAGGATATAAGGCAATATTAATGGATGAGGCAGCGGTAGGAAGAGCACTTAAAAGGATTGCCCATGAAATTGTGGAAAGAAATAACGGCTGTGAACAGGTATGTCTTGTCGGAATCCGGAGAAGAGGAATTCCCATTTCGGAACGTATTGCAGAGAATATCTATTCTATAGAAGGAATTCATGTCCCGTGCGGCAGGATTGATATCCAGTTTTACAGGGATGACCGCAGACCGGATGAGACCTTGGGAGAAGGGGGACGGAATCCGGAACAGAAAGCGCAGGAACCGGTGATCGGGGAATCGGAGATTCCTTTTGATGTAACAGGAAAGACGGTTATTCTGGTGGATGATGTTCTGTTTACGGGAAGAACCGCAAGAGCAGCGATGGAGGCACTGATGCAGCATGGGAGACCGGAAAGGGTCCAGCTTGCAGAACTCATTGACCGGGGACACAGAGAACTTCCCATCCGGGCTGACTATATTGGAAAGAATGTGCCGACAGCCAGAAGTGAGCATATCGAGGTTCACATTCCGCCTTTTGAGAAAGAAACCCTGGTGGCACTTTACGACGGATATGTCGATCAGGCAGAGGATTAATCCGGGGATACCCGTTTTAATAAAAAATACAAATGCGCACCGTGCGTGCGAGATGGAGGAAAACTATGAAAATGATCTACAACGTAGAAGACAGACCGCCGTTTGGCAAAACTCTTGTCTTTGCCCTGCAGCAGGTACTTGCAATTCTTGCAGCAACCATTGCTGTTCCTGCAATTATCGGAAACGATATGTCCGCTTCCGCAGCATTGTTCGGTGCCGGTGTCGGAACCATTATTTATCTGTTATTTACCAAGTTTAAGAGCCCTGTATTCCTTGGATCTTCCTTTGCATTTATCGGATCCATGTTCTCTGCTTTTGCGGGCGGCGTATCCATGTCCTTAGGATACTTCGGATTGATTATCGGTGCTGTTTTTGCAGGCCTTGTTTATGTCGTACTTGCCATTGTGGTTAAGGCTGTCGGCGTTAAGTGGATCAACAAGCTGATGCCGGCCGTTGTAATTGGACCTACCGTTGCCATCATCGGACTTTCCCTTGCAGGAAATGCAGTTGGTGACTTAACAACCGGTAAGGTATTCACCGCAGACGGCGCACAGGCTGCTTCTCCTTATCTTTGTCTGCTTTGCGGACTGGTAACCTTATTTGTTACCATGATCTGCTCTGTATATGGTAAGAAAATGCTCAAGATGATCCCGTTTATCATCGGTATTGTATCCGGTTATGCACTTGCAGCAATTTTTACCGTAATCGGTAATGCAGCAGGTATTGATGCTTTAAAGATCATTGATTTCTCCGCATTCGCAAATATGCAGTGGTATCCGAACTTTACTTTCGTAACCGCATTCGGATCTCCGTTCGGTTATGGAGAAGTCGGATCCATGGGTGCTTATTTAGGAACCATCGCAGTTGCTTATGTTCCGGTTGCCTTCGTTGTATTTGCAGAACATATTGCTGACCATAAGAATCTTTCCTCCATTATTGAAAGAGATCTGCTGGAGGATCCCGGTCTTCACAGAACCCTGCTTGGTGATGGTGTCGGCTCCATGGCCGGTGCATTCTTTGGCGGCTGCCCGAATACTACATACGGTGAGTCCGTAGGATGTGTTGCAATTTCCGGAAACGCTTCCGTAACTACCATTTTCGTAACGGCCCTGATGTGTATTGCAGCTTCCTTCATAGCTCCGTTCGTTACCTTCCTTGCAACGATTCCGAACTGTGTTATGGGTGGTGTCTGTGTAGCTCTTTACGGCTTTATCGCAGTATCCGGTCTTAAGATGATTCAGGACGTGGACTTAAACGACAATACCAACCTCTTTACCGTATCCGTAATTCTGATCTGCGGTATCGGTGGTCTTGCCGTAAGCTTTGGTTCCGTTACCATTACTGAAGTTGCATGTGCCCTGATTCTTGGCATCCTTACCAATAAGGTGCTTTCTGCAGGAAAGAAAAACAAATAAAACAGACAGAAAGCAATTTGTCTGAAAGATAGAACCAAGGTGTCATTCATGGAAAATTTACAAACCCGTGGATGACACTTTTTTTATTTCTCACTAAAGTTCTTTTGAAAACTACCGATAATTATATCAAAGAAAAAATTATTCTATGTAGAACGTAAGGGATGGAAATCCACGGAAGGAGGTATCCATATGCGTATTGAAGCATATACCCAGGTACAGCAGCTTTATAATACGAAGAAGACTTCGAAGCCGCAGGCAGCAGCGAAGAAGGGATTTACCGATCAGCTTCAGATCTCCAGCATCGGTAAAGATATCCAGACAGCCAAAGCCGCAGTTGCAGGCAGCAGTGACATCAGGGAAGATGTAATTGCACCGATTAAGGCGAAGATCCAGAACGGAACGTATGAAGTAAGCAATGAAAGCTTTGCGGATAAATTATTTGCAAAATATGAAGAAACGAGGTAATTCGAGTGGCAAGTTTAATGGAGAACCTGATTGAAGTATTAAATAACGAAAGTCAGGAATATGAACAACTGCTTGAATTATCCACGAAGAAGACGCCGGTTTTAGTTGCCGGTAATTTAGATGAATTAGCCAAAATCACGGATGAAGAACAAATCGTTGTCAGCAGAATCAGCCATCTGGAACACAAAAGACAGGAGGTATTTGCCGACATCGCCAATGTAATTAACAGGGACGTTAAAACAATGCTGCTTACGGATCTCATTGAGATACTGGCACAGAGGCCGCAGGAGCAGCAGAAGCTGGCTAAAGTGCATGATCGTCTGCGCACCGTCGTCCATGAAGTAAAGAGAGTGAACGATCAGAACCGTATTCTGATTCAGAATTCACTTGAGATGATTGATTATGATCTCAATATGCTTCAGTCGATGAAGTCCGCTCCAGAAACGGCGAATTACAATCGCGGAGCATACAATACGGGAGCACAGATGGGCGTAGAGGTAAGCGCATTTGACGCGAAACAGTAGAACTTGTTAATAAGTAGGTGATGATATGTCTTTGATGGGAAGCTTATATGTGGGACAGAGTGGTCTTCAGACCGGTCAGAACGCATTAAATACAACTGCACATAATATGTCAAACGTGGACACGATCGGCTATACCCGTCAGCAGGTACAGCAGACGGCCCGTTCCTATAGAACTCTTTCGAAAACCAATTCTGCCAATGCGTATCAGCAGGCAGGTCTGGGCGTTCAGTATGCCCAGGTAAAACAGGTCAGAGATTATTTCCTTGATAAAACTTACCGCCGCGAATCCGGTCGTAGTGCATTTTATGACACGACCTATGATGCCGTCGGCGAAATTGAGAACCTCTTTCAGGAGCTGGAAGGGGAAGCTTTTGCGGACGCAATTAAGAATCTTTGGGAATCCGTACAGGAAATTGCCAAGGATCCTTCCAATGCGGTAAACCAGGGAGTGTTTATCCAACGCTGTAGTGAGTTTACCACAAGAGCCGCTGCGGTATACGAGGGACTCTGTGAATATCAGGATAATATGAATTATACAGTGAAGCAGAAGGTTGACCAGATGAACAAGTATGGCGCCAGGATTGCGGAGCTGAACCAGCAGATTCTTAGAATAGAGGCTGCGCAGGTAGAAAAGGCCAACGACCTGAGAGATGAGCGGAACCAGTTAACCGATGAACTCTCCAAACTTGCATATATTAATGTAAAAGAAGATATTGACGGTAACTTCATTATTTCCATTGAAGGAACCGAATTTGTTAAAGAAGACGGGATTAATGAAATCGCCTTGCAGCAGGATGAGAATACCGGATTTTATACCCCGTACTGGAAGCATTTTGCACAGACGGATGCAAACGGAAATTTAGATATTTCCCGTGCGAAGGTATTTAACCTGGATGCAGAGATTTCTACAGATATGAATACCGACATCGGTGGACTGAAGGCAACCCTGATTGCCAGAGGAGATCATCGTGCAACCTACAAGGATCTTGAGAATAAGGATGTGTACGATAAGAGCATTGCACCGTCCATCATTATGAATATTCAGGCAGAATTTGACCAGTTAATTAATAAGGTTTCGACGAAGATCAACGAAGTGATCAAGAATGCAGCTGATGCGGCGAAGGCAAATGATAAGGCTACACATTATATGCGTGACCCGAACTCGGCTCCTCCATACAGTGAGGTATTGAAGATCTTCGTTACGAAGTCGGGAGATGAGATGACGGTATCGAACCTCATGGTAGACGATACCATTAAGCAGTCCCCTTCCCTGCTTGGCTTTATCAAGGATGATAAGAAGGTCGATCAGGAAACGGCTGATGCGTTAAAGGATATTTTTACACAGGAGAATTATACACTGAATCCCAATGTGAAGACGAAAACGACCTTCCGGGATTATTACAACAATCTGATTTCCCAGGTGTCCAATACCGGTAATGTTTTAAAGGGAATCAGCGAGAACCAGCAGCAGACGGTTGACAGTACCTATGCTGCAAGAGAACAGATCGTAGGTGTTTCAGCCGACGAAGAAATGAGTAACATGATCATGTTCCAGAATGCATTCAATGCATCCAGCCGTTACATCAATGTCGTAAGTGAGATGTTAGAGCATATTTTAACAACGCTTGGAAGATAAGAAAGGAAGTGACCCCTTATGCCGTCACAATTTTTCGGACTGACGATTGCAGGATCGGGCCTGCGGGCTTCGAACGCTGCATTAAATACAACTGCAAACAACATTGCCAATGAGCAGACCAAGGGCTACAGCCGTCAGGAGGTTACCCAGCAGGCAAGCGATGCGCTGCGGACCTTTACTACATACGGATGTGCCGGTGCCGGTGTCGATACGATTGCGATTGAGCGTGTACGGGATGGCTTCTATGATGTGAAGTACTGGAATAACAACTGCAAATATGGGAATTATTCCGTGAAGCAGTATTACATGAAGACCATTGAGGACTATTTTAAAGACGATGGCTCGGTAGGAACAAGCGGTTTCAAAACCATTTTTGACAACATGAGTGCCGCTTTACAGTCTGTTACCACGAACTCCAGCTCCACGACCAGTAAGGCACAGTTCATTTCCACAGCCAAGTCCTTAACGGATTACTTCAACAATATGTATGGTAACCTGCAGGAGCTGCAGAAGGACATTAACCTTGAAATCAAACAGAATGTAGATCAGATCAATTCCATTGCAGAAAAGATCTCCACCCTGAATAAACAGATCAATGTCATTGAAATGTCTGGCTCCAGAGCCAATGAGCTGCGTGACCAGAGAGAAGTGCTGATTGATGAGCTTTCCGAAATCGTAGACGTGGATATCACGGAGCATGATATTCTGGATTCCAGTGGCGGCAAGACCGGTGGAACCAGATATATCGTTAAGATTGGCGGTGGACAGACACTGGTCGATGCGAACGATTACAACAACCTGACTTATGTCGCAAGGGCATCGGATGAAAAGCTGAATCTCACCGATGCGGATGGTTTATATAATATCAAATGGGAAAACGGCAATGACTTTTCCCTTGCCAATGCTTCCCTGAACGGTAAGCTTAAAGGACTTTATGAGCTTTGCTATGGTAATGATAAGGCGAACTTCTCGGGAACGGTGAAATCGGTGGATGAAACCAACAATAAAGTAACGGTTTCCATTGCGGATGATAAATTAAAGAATTTAAAGGAAAGCATGCTGTGTAAGGCAGGCGGTGAAATTACGATCGGTAATGTGAAGTATCTGTATACCGACTGGAGCTTTGATGAGAATGCGGGTACCTATACCTTCCAGTTGAGTAATGATACAACACGTTCTCCGAAGATTACCGCAGGAATGTTCGGTAAGAGTGTCCGTACCTCTGAAAAGGTTGCTTATCAGGGAATTCCTTATTACATGCAGCAGATGAATACCTGGATCCGCGGATTTGCCGAGAAGGTGAATGAAATCTTTAACAAAGGAACGAATGCCTACGGAGACAGCGGTGATGCCAACAAGGGAAATATTCTTTTTACCGGATATGACAATGCGGGTGATCAGTATACACTGAAGGAACTGAATGAGGGAACAACCCAGAATAAGTACGGCGGCTATTATCTGCTGACAGCCGGTAATTTCAGTATTAACGAAGCATTGCTTAGTGAATATGGCGGTGATGCCGACCTGCTTGGAACCAGAAGCAGCGATAAGGTTGGTGTGGAGGAATGTGAGCAGGTGAAGGAAGTCATTACCCTTCTTACCAGTAAAGAGAAGTTCAGCTTCCGTAACGCTTCCGCAAATCAGATGCTGGAATTGATTTTATCCGATATTGCATTGAATGCAAGCAATGCCAATACCTTCCAGAAAACTTACGAGGGTTTGAAAACCTCGATTGATAACCAGAGAGCATCCGTATCCGGTGTGGATAAGGATGAAGAGGCCGTCAGCCTTGTAAAATATCAGAATTCCTATACACTGGCATCCAAGATGATCCAGACGCTTACGGAAATTTACGACCAGCTGATTTTAAACACAGGAGTATAACGGATCCCCTGAAAGGAGAAAGGTTACTATGAGAATAACGAACAAAATTATGCAGAACAATTCCTTATACAATATCAATAACAACAAGATTCTGCAGGACAGGTTAAGCACACAGATGTCCACCCAGAAGGCAATCACGAGACCTTCGGATGATCCGGTTGTAGCAATTCGTGCACTCCGTCTTAGGAGCAGTGTTTCCGAACTGACGCAGTTTTATAAGAAGAACGCTCCGGATGCCCAGAGCTGGATTGAGGTAACCGGCAAGGGACTTTCCACGGTAACCGATATTCTCACCGATATGAATAAGCAGGCGAACAAAGGTGCCAACAAGGATTATACGTCCAGTGAACTTTCCATTATTATCAAGCAGTTACAGTCTTTGAGAGACGAGTTTTATGCAACCGGAAATCTGGACTATGCCGGAAGATATGTATTTACCGGCTACCGGACCGATACCACCATGACTTTTACCAAAGGGGAGGTGGAAGAGACCAAGCCCAGTTATAAGATCTATGAACAGGGAACCATGGCGGACTTTGACACCATTAATTATACTTACACCTCAGAGCTGGATGGTATGAATGCCAGCAATTATGATAATAAAAATGTCACGGAACAGGATGTCGTGAATGGGGATATCCACCGGATCCGTCTGGCATATAATCAGGTGAAGAGCCTGGATAGCATTCAGTTGGTAGGTAAAGATGGAAAGACGGTAACAAAAGAATATAAAACGGAAATCTCTCAAGTTTCAACTACGGCTGTTCCGGATCCCTATAAAACCATTCAGAATGCAAACAAAAACGGAGAGAGTAAGATTGTATTTGTGCCGGAAACCGGAGAGGTTCTTTTCTCAGATAAAGCATATGAAGAAATGAATACGGCAGCAGGTGGTATCTCCGGATCAGAAACCGAAATCCGTATGAATTATACGAAGAGTGAATGGCAGGTTGGCGACCTCCGTCCGGAACATTACTTTGCCTGTGAGGGAACGACAACCAAGGACGGCGTACAAAAGACTGTTTCCTATAATAAAGAGTATCTGGACGGAAAGAAAGAAAAACAGAGCATCGAATATGATGTGGGATATAATCAGAAGATCGAAGTAAATACCACCGCAGATGAAGTGTTTAATCACAATCTGGATCGTGATATTGATGACCTGGTTAATGCACTTGCAGCTTTGGAGAAGATCGAGAGCACCCAGACCGACCTTAAGAATGTACTTTCCGGACTGGATGAAGGAACCGATGACTATAAGAAGGTGCAGACGAAGCTGGAGGCAGCGGATAAGGCATTCAGTTATATCCGTCAGAATATCCACGATCTCATGCAGCATACCATTACCTCCACACAGAATTATCTCGATGATACGAATGTGGCAATCACCGATAATGGTACGAGAGAGGCAAGACTTGACCTTATCAGCAACCGTCTGATGGATCAGCAGACCACCTTCAAGACGCTGCAGTCTGAGAATGAAGATGTGGATATTGCGGATGTGACGATCCAGCTTACCAGCACGAAGCTGACCTATGATGCTGCACTCATGGCAACCGGAAAGATTATGCAGACATCGCTCATGAACTATATTTAAAAGGGAGAAGATTATGAATATAAAGACGAAAAATTTCGGAGAAATTACAATCGCAGATGAAAAGATCATTGAATTCCCGTCCGGAATCATCGGATTCCCGGATCTTACCCAGTTTGCCCTGATTCATGACGAGGATAAGGGTGTAGGCGGTATTCACTGGCTGCAGTCCGTGCAGGAACCGAACTTTGCAATGCCGGTCATGGATCCACTCCTTGTGAAGGAAGACTACAATCCGACCGTGGAAGATGAACTGCTGACTCCGATCGGAGAAATCATTCCGGAAGAGATTCTGGTACTGGTTACCGTAACTGTTCCGAGTGACTTAACGAAGATGAGTGTGAACCTCTGTGGGCCGATCGTGATTAATTCCGCGACCTGCAAGGCAGTCCAGATCATTGTAGAGGGCGCAGATTATCAAGTGAAGTTCCCGATTTATGATATTCTTAAGAATAAGAAGAAAGCAGGTGAATAGATGTTAGCTTTATCCAGAAAGAAGGGCGAATCCCTCGTACTTAATAACAACATTGAAGTAACCGTTCTTGAAATTAAAGGCGAACAGGTAAAGCTAGGCATCAGCGCACCGAAGGATGTTCCGATTTACCGTAAAGAAGTCTATACCCAGATACAGGCAGCCAACGAAGCTGCGGTCGATACCGACGGCATGGCAGCATTGAAGGATTTGTTGGGATAAAAGTCAAAAATAGAAATAAGAATAAGGATTGTAAGTTTAAAACTTCTATGCTAGAATCACTGTAAAGCATAGAAGTTTTCTATTTACAGAATATTTATTGAAATGGATTCTGTAACTAAAGGAGTTCTACTCCTGTCTCTGATATTCTCACAGATCAGAAAATCCATGCTTTGATTCCAACTTATTAAATTGAACAGGCAGAGGATTTTTGTACCCATAGAAGAATTTTCTGTGAAAAGGAGGTTGTTTATGGGAAAATTTGATTATTGTATGAAAGAATATCTGCAGAATAAGGAGTATTTCGCAGATCTGTTTAATGGCTGTTGCTTTGATGGGCAGACTGTGATTCGAGCGGAGGATCTGACAGAAGCATCGGAAACTTATACCGTAGAACGGACAGAAATAAAAGAAGACGGTGTAGATCAGATGCAGATTCCGGTTCTGGATGGAACACAGGAAAAGACCATCGAGGTAGAGAGTACAAGTCCTTACGGAAGAGCAGGGAAAAATAAGAAAACACAACTCCTGCGTGATGTGAAGATGAAGTTAAGGACTGGTGCGACCTTGCAGGTATTAGCGGTAGAAAATCAGAGCTACATAGACTATAGTATGCCGGTTCGATGCATGGATTATGATGTGGCCGAGTACAATCGGCAGTTAAGAGAAAAGAAGCAGCGGTTTCAGGCATTGCAAAAGCAAATGAAAGGTTCCGGTAAATATGCCATGACGGTCATTACCTATGCGGAGAAGTTATCCGGAATTTTTAAGACGGACCGCTTACAGCCGGTATATACGATCTGTCTTTATACCGGAACAGAACCGTGGGATGGACCGAGACAATTATCGGATATGATGGAATTTGGGGAGAATGAGTCTCTTCAAAAATGTTTCGCAGATTATTCTATGCGTCTGTTTTGTGTGAATGAGCAAAGTGACTTTCAAGAATTCCATACAGAACTGCGAGAACTGTTTCGGGCAATGAGCTATAGGAAAGATAAAGAAAAGTTTCTGAGTTTAGCAAAAGATGAACGATATGCGCATCTTACGGAAGAAACGTGGGAGGCAATAAGGATTATGACGGGACAGGAATATTTTAAGAATAGTCATAAAACGACATATAAAATCATGAAGGAAAACGGAGAGGAGCGATATGATATGTGTCAGGCTTTACAGGAATTAAGAGAGGATTTTATTAATGAAGGAAAAAGAGAAGGAAAAAGAGAAGGAAGGCAGGAGGGGAGAAGAGCACAGCAGTGCTATACAATCGAAATGATGTTGAATAAAAATTATGACATAACAGAAATTTGTTCTATCGTTGGCTGCGATCCATCTCTTGTAGAGAAGGTCCGGGAGGAAAAATTTCTATAGGGGGTTAATCTTTTATAACCCAAAACCGATATAAACTACAAGAAACCGTTAAATATGAAATTGTGACCATGTTGAAAAGACATCAGGGAAGCACAGGGAGGTGTACACAATGACAATTGAACCACTAAGCAGTGCCATGACTTATCAGGCACAAAATACACAACAGGCAAAGCCTGTACAGAAGGCTGTAGAAAACACGGACGTTTCCACTACGGCAGAACAGACCGTCAGCTTTGATCCGACAACCGCGAAGATTAAAGAGGTCGATGAGAAGAACGGACAGGGAACCGAGACGAACAATCAGGGAACCCAGGAACAACAGACACCGACGAATGAACAGATCAAGAAGGCTGTCGAGCAGTTAAACAAGAACATGTCTCATTCCGAAGCAATCTTTGGAATCCATGAGGCAACCAATCGTGTAACGATTAAAATCGTAGATAAGGATACCAAGGAAGTGATCAAAGAGCTTCCACCGGAGAAGACTCTTGACATGATTGCCAAGGCATGGGAACTGGCCGGTATTCTTGTAGATGAGAAGAGATAGAATCAGAGGAGGTAGATGATATGGCAATGCGTGTAACCGGTATGTATTCCGGATTAGACACAGAGACAATCATTCAGGAACTGGTTGCTGCCAAGCAGACCAAGGTAGATGACCTCAAGAAGGAACAGACCAAGCTTGAATGGAAGCAGACAGCCTGGAAGGATCTGAATACTAAAATTACCAAGTTTTATAAGGGAAGTCTTGAGAACATGGTTTATCAGTCTTCCTATATGAAGAAGAAAACCACCTCGTCCAATGATAACCTTGTCAGCATCATTACGAAGGATGCGGCCATGGACAGCGTTCAGGAGATGGAAATCAATAAGCTTGCAAAGGCTGGTTACCTGACAGGTGGTGTAATTACCGATAAGGACGGCAAGAAAGTAACATCCGGAAGCAAGCTTGTTGACAAGCTCGGAATTGCAAGCGGAAGTAAGTTCGCAATTAATGCATCCGGTAAGACCGTGGATATTACAGTAGATGAGAATACGACCATCAGCGATGTAGTGTCCAGGCTTCAGGAAGCCGGAGTGAAGGCAAGCTTCGATGCGAAGAACCAGAGACTGTTTATCGGCTCAGAGGGAACCGGAGCAGCCAGCGACTTTACGATCACAGCAGATAACAGTGATGGACTTGCCGCAATGGAGAAGCTGGGAATCCTTACATACGGAAGCGGCGGCGATGACGATCAGGTTCTTGCAGCATATAAGAAGTGGGCTGAAATGTCGGATGCGGATAAGCAGTCAGCAATTGATTCCAGAACCGCAAGCCTTTTAAAGACGTATACTGCAGAACGCGATTCACTGGTTAAGCAGATTGAAAGCCTGAACAAGAGTCAGGACACTCTGGTTGAAGAATTTAAAAAGGAATTCACCGACAGCACAATCTTTGATGATGTAGCTGCTTCTGACTTCGCTGATAAGCTCAGTGCGAGAATTGCTGAACTTAAGCAATCACAGAAAGACGCACAGGCTGTTATTGATGATGAAAATGCATCCGCAGAAGACAAGGCAGCCGCGCAGGAGACATTAAACAAGTCAAAGAGTGAGCTTTCCTATCTGGAAGGGTATCAGTCCAATACAGAAACGATCGCATCCAGTCAGAAACGTGTGGATGAACTGAATCAGGACTATATCAAGGCAGATGGAACAGCAGGAACAAAGACAGTTGAAGAAGCAACCGCTTACGTGGAGAATCGTATCAGCCAGGCTAAGGATATGGTTGCAGATTATGCGGCGAAGAAAGCGGCGTATGATGCAAAACCTGCCAGTGAGCGTGCCGTTAAGACCGATGGACAGGATGCAGAGATTGTGCTGAATGGCGCAACCTTTATATCAGACAGTAACACCTTTGAAATTAACGGACTTACCATTACCTGCAAGGGAGTTACGACAGGCGGAGAGAAGATCACACTTACTACTGAGAATGATGTAAGTGGTATCTACGATATGATCAAAGGGTTCATTAAAGAATACAGTGACCTGATCAATGAGATGGATAAGCTTTATAATGCAGACTCTGCGAAGGGATACGATCCTCTGACCGATGAGGAGAAGGATTCCATGAGTGATAAGGAAGTAGAGAAATGGGAGACGAAGATCAAAGATGCTCTTCTTCGCAGGGATTCTACATTGAATACCGTTTCCAGTGCCATGAAGGAGATTATGGCTTCAAGTTTTACCGTCAATGGTAAGACCATGAGCCTGGCCGATTTCGGCATTGAAACACTGGGGTATTTTAATGCAGCTGATAATGAGAAGAACGCTTATCACATCAACGGTGATGCAGATGATGAGAATGTGAAGAGTAAAACCAATACCCTGCAGGAAATGATTTCATCTGATCCGGACAGTGTAGTAGCATTCTTCACCCAGTTGGGTAAGAGCCTGAATTCCAAGGTGAAGGATCTCATGAGCAGAACCGATTACAGCAGCAGTAATACTGTCTATGATGATAAGAAGATGAAAACGGATTATGACAGCTACACCACGAAGATCAAAGAAGCAGAAGAGAAGCTGCAGGATTATGAAGATAAATGGTACAGCAAATTCTCCAGGATGGAGACAGCACTGGCTAAGCTACAGTCTAACTCCAGTGCAATAACAGGTTTATTAGGAGGCTCATGATATGGCATTGCCTAATGCTTATGCACAATACAAAAACAGCAAGGTTCTCACGGCATCCCCGGCAGAACTGACACTTATGTTATATGAGGGAGCAATTAAGTTCTGCAACATTGCAATTCTGGCAATTGAACAGAAGGAAATCGAGAAGGCTCATATCAATATCCGCAAGGCGCAGAAGATTATTGAACATCTGATGGCTACTCTGGATATGAAGTATCCGGTGGCGAAGGACTTTGATAACATGTATCAGTATCTTCTTCGAAGACTTTCAGAGGCTAATATAAGTAAAGATCCCGAGATCCTGAAGGAAGTACTGACTCATCTGCATGCAATCAGAGATAACTGGAAGGAAGTTATACGGATTAACCGTGAGAAGGGAGTTGTATGTTAAACAGCTATCTAAGTATTCTTGAGGACAGCCTGCGGAAAAAGCTTATGATTCTGGAGCAGATTGAGGAAGTCAGCAATGCACAGACAGCACTCATAAAAGAAGATCAGTTTGATTTACAGCGTTTCGACGGAATGGTAGATGAAAAGGATGACTTCGTCAAACAGCTTGAAGAATTGGATAATGGGTTCGAAACCTTATATGATAAAGTTCGGGAAGAACTTTTGAGGGATCGCAGTAAATATGAGCAGCAGATCCGGCGCATGCAGGAGCTGATCGGACAGATTACGGATAAAAGTGTTTCCATTCAGGCTAAGGAAAGCCGTAATAAAGCAGCGATTGAACGATACTTCGCCAGAGAGAAGCAAAGCATTGGGCAGGGACGAAGAAATGCAAAAGCGGCATATGGCTATTACCAGAACATGAGTAATGTCAATACGCAGGCAGCGGTATTTCTGGACCGAAA
>USDI01000010.1 GCA_900553305.1 uncultured Lachnospiraceae bacterium | reverse complement strand
AGAAAGAAGGTTTTGATGGATATCTTGCAAAACCCATAGAACCGAAACGATTGGAAGAAATGCTTACAAAGCATCTATACACCAAACAGAACGCGGTGCAGAGGGGGGACAAAGAGCAGAAGGAAGATGGCGGGAATTGGCTGGAACTACTTAAAAATGCAGGTATACAAACGGATTCCGGGTTGCGGTATGCAAACGACGATCCGGATTTCTATTGGGAAATTCTTACCATGTTTCAGGAGCAGTATGGAGAGCATAAAGAAAAATTGATTTCTTTATCGGAAAATCTGGATACCATAGGTGAATGGACGGAAGCAGAAAGGGAAGGTTTCTTTAAAAAATGGATTGTGGTTTGTCATGGACTTAAGGGAGAAGCAAGAGGAATTGGCGCGGAATCCCTTGGAGAATGGTTTTACCGGATGGAACTTGCAGGAAGAGAGGAAAACAGCGATGAACTGAAAAAGCTTCTTCCGGATTTGCTTACAGAATGGGAATATGTGGTAAAACAAATACAAAAGTACAGCACCACATAGAGATACCTGGCAACCGATTGACAGTAGATTTTGCTTCCATTAGAATAGGAAAGAAGACAAATTGAAGGAGTGCCGTTATGGCAATAGAGAGCGAAAGAAAAGTGATCTGCCCAAACTGTGGGGGTGAGTTTAAGGAACAGAGTGTAAAGTGTCCGTACTGCGGCACGATGTATTATCCCGGTGCAGAGGAGGATTACTTAAAGAAACTGGAGCATGTCCGTACGGATATGGAAGATCTGGGTGCGGTACCGGAACAGGAAACGGTGAAAGCTATTAAGAAGCGGGCCGGATGGGTGATAAAGCTTTCCGTGGCAGCAATTATCGTGATTCTGCTGTGTGTTGGCTTTCTGGCATGGAGAAACCGGGAAGAGTCTTATGATGCGAAGGCACAATACCTCTGGAGACAGGAAAACTATCCGAAGATGGAAGAACTGTTTGAGAACGAACAGTACGCAGAGTTGTACGCTTTCATCGAACAGGGGACAGCGGATGGAATCTATATGTCCGATTGGGAACACTGGTCGTTTATGATGGTCTGGGGGATCTGTGATAAGGTAGAACAATGTCTTTCAAGAGAAGCCGCCGGAGAAACTTTGCAGGAGTATCAGGAGACCTTGCTCTTAAATGACTACTGGGTTTTAAAAGGAATTTCTTATTCGGTACTGCTTTCTAAGGAAGACCGGGAGCAGCTGGAACCCTTCCGGGCACAGGCACTTGCCGGTCTGGAGGGACGTTGGGACTTTTCACAGGAGGATCTTAAGAAGTTTGAAGAAGAAGTGAAAAACAACTACGGATATCCGAAATATGAAACCTGTGAAGCCTATATCAAAAAATGGATGAAAGGAAAATAGATACGTGAACTGTAAATACTGTGGAGGAAACCTATCGTTAGAGGATCGTTTTTGCCCGCATTGCGGAAAACCGAACGAGCATGCGCAGCAGCATGTGAAGGACATGGAAGAATATAAGAGCCGGTTTGATACGACACAGGGCGATGTGTATAAAGTGACGAGGAATTATAGTGAGATTACGGCACATGCGGTCATCATTACAGTATTGGTGGTGCTTTGCCTTGTGGCTTTGTTTATGACAAGGAGTGCCTATTCAATTAAGAGAAATGTCCATGATCTGCAGGCGAAGAGGTATCATAAGGAATATACTGCGAAGATGGATCAATACCTTGAGGATGAGGATTATCTTGGATTTCATGCCTTCTGTGAAGCCCGGGACATCCGTGTTTATACCGAAGGGTATGAAAGCTATGCGGTGATTATGCGAGCGGCTGACCATTATGCTTACATCTATGATAATTTATTCCAAATGATCGAAGCCGAAGCGGACACGCTGAAAGACGGCCGCATCGAGTCCCTTACGACCTATTGTGATAACTTTGCGAAAGCGAGAGAAAATATGGATTCCTATCCGATTGATGAAGTGTATACCGGGCAGGTGCTCGGACGGATGGAAGCGGATGTGGAAGCGCTGCTTCAGGCTTATCTGGGGCTTACGAAGGAAGAAGCGGAAGGCTTTTCGAAGTTAAGCAAGGCACAGAGAATGGTTTTACTGGAACAGAAGTATGAGGAGATGGGCTATGGCGCAAAAATTACAGAATAAACAGCGGATAGGACGGCAGCAGGGCATTCTTCTTATTATGAAGGGTGTGATCGGGGTACTCTGCGTTATATTGTTTGCCTCGGTGGTCGTGATGACAGAGAATTTACATGACGCTTTTTCCAACCGGATTTCGGAGAACGCCTTAAGGAGCCGTGTGGAGTATGAGGATTATGCCCCACTGGTTGATCACTATCACCAGAATGCAGCATCGGGGGATACCGGAAATGCGGAAGAGAAGGAATATTACGGAGTAGCAAAGTATTATGAGGCAGCAAGCTTCTATAAGGCCTTTTCCACGGTGGGAGATACGGAGCGGGCCGCACGGGAGAAGCAGAAGATGGATGCTGCTTATGAAGAAATGGGCGGCTGGCAGATTGCCAAGGAAGCCATTGACGCAGAGCTGGGGATAGACGGAGCCAGATAGGTGGATGCAAGAAAAGATTTGCCATATTCGGTATTGTGTATTATACTGTATCTATTCAGGGCGGTACAAAATCTATTCTATCGGTTCTGAACTGGCAGATAATGCTATATAGTAGTTAAGAAAAAGGAGGAAATAACAAATGAAAATTTGTCCGAAATGTGGTGCACAGATGGAAGACCAGGCAGTCTTCTGTGCAAATTGTGGTACGAATTATAATAACCCGTATAATACAGCAGCTCCGGTTACTCCGGAATGGGATCATACCGCAGAATTTGATCCGAAGGATGTATCCGATAACAAGGTCATTGCCATGCTGGTATATCTGTTAAGCGTGGTAGGTATTCTGATTGCATTACTCAGCCAGAATTCCCCATATGTTTCATTCCATGTAAGACAGGCGCTGAAGTTCCTTGTGGTTGAAACACTGGTTGGACTTGTAACCGCAATTCTTTGCTGGACCGTAATCGTTCCGATTGCAGCAGGCATTTTCTATGTCGTACTCTGGGTAGTGAAGATTATCTGCTTCGTATCCATCTGCAAGGGAGAAGCAAAGGAGCCGGTTATTATCCGCAGCTTCAGCTTCTTAAAATAACAGCCCTTTAAGGGAAGTGAATGAAGAGAATGCAGAAGGGCCTGCGCGTAACAGGCTCTTCTTTATAGGGTGACACATTACTACGCTAATGTAGAGAAGCATCCTGCAAATGATACAAAAGTGAGGAGAAGATATGAACACAATTACCTTTATTATGATTGCTACCATCGTGGTATATTTACTTGGTATGTTGGCAATTGGATTTGTTTACAGTAAGAACAACAATGACAGTACCGACTTTTACTTAGGCGGCCGTAAGATGGGACCGTTAGTTACTGCAATGAGTGCAGAGGCCTCCGATATGAGCAGCTGGCTGCTTATGGGAATTCCCGGACTTGCTTATTTCAGCGGTATTGCAGAACCCTCCTGGACCGCAATCGGCCTTGGAATTGGTACCTGGTTAAACTGGCTTTTAGTTTCGAGAAAGCTGCGCCGGTATTCCAGTAACATTAATGCGATTACCATTCCGGAATTTTATTCCAAGAGATTCCATGATAAGAAGAATATTCTGAATGCGATTGCTGCTCTTGTAATTATTGTATTCTTTATTCCTTATACGGCGTCCGGTTTTAAAGCATGCGGAACCTTGTTTAACAGTCTGTTCGGTGTGGATTATACCATAGCAATGATTATTTCAGCAGTAGTTATTGTGGGTTATACCATTATGGGTGGTTTCAAAGCTGTTTCAACAACAGATCTTGCACAGAGTATTGTGATGACGATTGCACTCGTTGTTGTACTGGGCTTTGGGATTCACGTAGCAGGAGGTATGGATGTGGTCATTTCCAATGCAAAGGAAATGCCGGGATACCTTACCATGTTTGCTTCCCATGTCAGGGAAACGAACAGCGCTACCCCTTACAGTGCACTGACGATTGCATCGACACTTGCATGGGGACTTGGCTATTTTGGCATGCCGCATATCTTAGTTCGTTTCATGGCAATTGAAGATGAAAAGAAGCTTGTTTTATCCAGAAGAATCGCAACCATCTGGGTGATAATTGCTATGTTTGTAGCAGTTCTTATCGGGCTTGTCGGCTATGGAATGACAACAGCAGGTGCGATAGAATTTCTGGATTCTCCGAGCCGTGCAGAAGAGATTATTGTAAAAATCGCTCACTTAATCAGCCAACATGGTGTTCTGGCTGCGATTGTGGCAGGTCTGATCCTTGCAGGTATCCTGGCAGCAACGATGTCCACGGCGGATTCGCAGATGCTTGCAGCAGCATCTTCCGTATCCCAGAATATCATTCAGGATTTCTTCAAGGTAAAGCTGGATGAGAAGAAGAGCCTTTTAATTGCAAGAATTACTATTGTGGGAATCAGTCTGGTTGCATTATTCCTTGCAAGAGACCCGAATTCCAGCGTGTTCCGTATCGTAAGCTTTGCATGGGCCGGATTTGGCGGTGCGTTTGGTGCCGTAACTCTTTGCGCTCTGTTCTGGAAGAGATGTAACTTTATGGGTGCGCTTGCCGGAATGCTCAGTGGCGGTGTGATGGTATTTGTATGGAAGTATCTGGTGGCACCTCTTGGTGGTGTGTTTGGCATCTACGAGCTGCTACCGGCTTTCATTACTTCCCTGATCTTTACTATTATAGTAAGTCTTTTGACCAAAGCTCCGGAAGAAGCCATTGTAAAGGAATTTGAAGAGGCTTCCGTAAAATAATTGTAACAATTTAAATAATTAATAGTTTCTTAAAATGCTCCTGTGACATTGACAGGAGCATTTTATAGCTTTACAATGGAATCAATGTTCGCAATGGATGTTGTAATAATTTTGAAACATTTCATACCAAAGAACGATATGAGGGGAATGGTTCAGGGAGATTTCAGGGTAATGAAGAGAAGAAAGAGGGGCCGGATTATCTGGGCAGTTTTGTTCTGGATGGTATTTCTGGCATCGGTTGCTGCAATTGCATATTTGTCGTTTCAGAATGGGACGAGTTCTGCGGAGCTTGGCAGCAATGTGATTGAGAAGCTGGCTGCCGAATATTATGAGAAGGACACCGTTTCAACGACGGAACTCTATAAGTTCACTTATTATTTCCGGCAGATGGGAAGAACGATTGCATTTTTCATCATCGGCATTTTAGGAACGGCGACCATTCATCTGTCTTCCGAACGGCTTCCGTGGATTGCAAAATCCGTTCTGGCAGCAGGAATTCTGCTGATGATTGCATGGATTACCGAGAAATGCAAGATCTACCTTCCAACCAGACATTACAGTCAGGATGAGATGATGATCAGTATTGCGGCTGCAATGTTGGGCTTTTCCATCGTTTCCCTGATCACCTTGATTCATAATCTGATTCATCATATGTTGCATAGAGATTTATCCAATAAAAGAATCCCTTCCTCCCAGCACGGTTAAGCCGGGATGAGGGGATTCTTTTATTTCTAAAAATCTGTTGATAGTTCTTATCTCAGCATCTTAGCGGATTTCTCCGTCATATTTTTCTTCACAGTATTTGCAGCGGTAGATTTCCTTTTCTTCATCTGCCAGAACGAATACATGCGGAAGTCCCTGCTCAATAGAAGTGATGCAGCGGGGGTTCTTACAGTGAATGACATTGCGGATTTCCTTTGGAAGCTGGAGATCCTTTTTGGATACGATCTTGCCGTCCTTGATGACATTTACGGTGATGTTGTGGTCGATGAATGCCAGAACATCCAAGTCTAACATATCAATATCACATTCCACTTTCAGAATATCCTTTTTTCCAAGCTTGTTGCTGCGGGCGTTCTTAATGATGGCCACGGTACAGTCCAGTTTATCCAGCTGAAGATGGTGGTAAATCGCAAGGCTCTTGCCTGCTTTGATATGATCTAATACAAATCCTTCTTCGATCTTTCCTACATTTAACATAAATTTGACCTTTACCTTTCTTGTGATAGTATAATTATTTCTTACACATGAATTTCAAGCAGTGTCAGAATAAGCGCCATGCGGACATACACACCATACTGTACCTGTTTGAAATAAGCCGCTCTGGGATCATCGTCAATTTCCACAGAAATTTCATTGACACGGGGCAGGGGATGAAGCACCAGCATATCGGGCTTGGCGAGCTCCATCTTTGCTTTATCCAAAATGTAGAAGTCTTTCAGACGGACATAATCTTCTTCGTTGAAGAAACGTTCCTTCTGTACCCTGGTCATATAAAGAATGTCTAAATCCTGTATGACATCGTCCAATTTGATGACTTCTTTATAGGGAATGTTCTTTTCCTTCAGCAGATCGGTAATGTAATCCGGAATGCGCAGCTCCATGGGGGAGATAAAGATGAAATTGATGTTTTCGTAGCGCATCAGTGCATGGATCAGGGAATGTACGGTACGGCCGAATTTCAGATCTCCACAAAGACCAATGGTAAAGTTGCCAATCGAGCCCTTAAGGGAACGGATGGTGAGAAGGTCGGTAAGGGTCTGTGTCGGATGCTGGTGACCGCCATCACCGGCATTGATGACCGGAATGGAAGAGTGACCTGCCGCAACCATCGGAGCGCCTTCCTTGGGATGGCGCATGGCACAGATGTCTGCAAAGCAGGAGATAACGCGGATCGTATCGGATACGCTTTCTCCCTTTGTGGCAGAAGAGGAGTTGGCATCGGAAAATCCGAGCACGCTTCCACCAAGATTTAACATGGCAGATTCAAAGCTCAACCGGGTACGGGTACTCGGCTCATAAAAGCAGGTTGCCAGTTTCTTTCCTGCGCAGGCATGGGCGTATTTGTCCATGTGCTGTTCGATATCGTTGGCCAGATTGAAGATCTGGTCGAGTTCTTCCACACTGAAATCCAGTGGACTCATTAAATGTCTCATAGGGGGTCTCCTTTTAATTTTGTATATTCTCTTTTATGTTTCAGACTCACATGCCCGTGCTTCGCACTCTCTGTCTGTCTTGCGACAGACGCATGTTCGTTACTGATGTAGAAAAAACAAATGCCTGCTTGTGCGGCCGCTTGTTTTTCTTTGACTCATGAAAAGGTCGAAGAGAAAACTCTTCGACCTTAGTTTACGTTTAATGGATAAATGATAATAAATCCTCCACCGGCTTACGTTTGGGAGCGGTGGGTTCTTCATCTGGATATCCGACAGCAATTAAAGCAGCGACTTCCTGATTCTCAGGGAGATCTAAAATGGAAGCGACCTTCGCATCATCAAAGATACCAAGGATAACGGAACCAAGTCCCTGTTCATATGCGGCAAGACAGAAGCTCTGGGAAGCAATACCGGTATCGAACATCTGCCAGCGGTCTCCTTTGGAGGTTGTGAAAGAACCATCTCTTTCATAACCACTGCGGCCCTTAATATAAGTTACGACCATCAGCACGGGAGCATTTTTGATGATGACACCATTGTTGGCGAACATTTCTGCACAACTGTCAGCAATTTTTTCTTTCTTCTCACCGTCTACTGCAACGTAACGTGTGATCTGGCTGTGTTTCCAGCTTGGAGAGTAAGAAGCAGTTTCAACGATCTCAGACAGAAGCTCTTCGGGTACCTTCTGATCCTTAAACTTACGGATACTGCGACGTCCTTTAATACATTCCTTAGCGGTCATATTCACACTCCTTTCGTCAATAAAACCGACTCATATATTTTTCTTATCATAGCATATAGGGACAAGACTTTCAACGAGGAAAAATAGTTTTTTAGATACTGGAACGAGGTACGAGTGACAGTAACTTTTTATGAACGATATAAGGAGAAATAATTGCAATCTTGTGGGGGATATGCTACCATTTGAAAAGAACAGGGACAGTTACCGTAGAAGAAAAGAAAGGCGGATTGAAATATGGCAGAAATGATGACCGAAGATCAATACACAGAACGCAAAAGATGGGTATTTTTAGGACTTCCGTTTACTTTTACCACGTATCATATTGCTGAGAATGTGATTACCATTGACAGCGGATTTTTCCGCAAGGTGGAGAATGACTGTTATATGTATAAGGTACAGGATGTGGAGCTGGTAGCAACCTTTTTTGAAAGAATTGCCGGACTTGGGACGGTAATCTGTTATACCGGGGATACCACGCACCCAAAGCTTATGCTGGAGCATATTAAGAATGCGAAGACCATTAAAAACTACATTCTGGAGGCATCGGAGAATGCCCGGATGAAGAGACGTACCCTGAACACCCTGAATATCGGTGCAGAAGCAATGGATGATATGGATGGGGCAGATGCAGATCAATAGACGTCCGGTTTTATAGGTAAATGCATAAAAGAGTTCGCTTTTAGCGGACTCTTTTTGGATAAACGGGATTACTTACGGGAAGAACGATTTAGCAGCTTTTCATAGATTAAGCCTACGGCGAACCAACAGGGAAAGAAGTCTAACCGGATGACTCTGCCGATCTGCCATTTGCTCTTTACATAGTCCCAGGGGCAGATTTCATGTTTCGTAAGAAATTTGCCGGAGAAAAATTCCACAACGAAGATCAGGACAGCATAAATCGTGCCGCGCCACACCGCGGACATCCGCCGGAACAGCCGGGAGAGCGGACCTAAAATACAGGCACTTCCATAGATGGGAAACATCCACAGGGAGGACTGTCCCATAAGCTTCCATTCTCTCCGGCGCAGGGAGGAAAGCGCGGTAAATACAATTTCAAAGCCCCAGCCAAGGAGGCCACATTTACAAAAGTCAGTCAGTAATTTTTTCATCATGTTCCCAGTATGCCCGGAAATCCGGAAACTATGCAGTGATCCGGAACCGGGAAGTTTATGAGGGAGAAACATGGAAGGCCTGCATTTACGGGTAAATTTGACATGAATCTTAGATGAGGGAAGAATCATGAACGAAAAAGAAATGTTAATGTACATTGAAGAGTTAAGAAAATACGGAAGTGTTCCGGGACTTACCAATATACGGAACCTTTGTGAAAAGCTCGGACATCCGGAGAGGGTGCTTTCCTTCGTACACATTGCAGGAACGAACGGCAAGGGATCTACACTTTCCTTTCTTTCCGAAATTCTGAAATGTGCAGGATTTAAGGTCGGAAAATATGTTTCCCCAACGATTTCAGACTACAGGGAACGTATTCAGATCAACGACCGGATGATTTCGAAGAGAGCACTTGCACAGGGCATGACGCTCTGTAAGGAAAAGTGTGAAGAACTCGTAGCAGAAGGGCAGCCGCATCCGACCGCATTTGAAATCGAAACGGCACTCGCGTTCTGGTATTTTAAGGAACAGAAATGTAAGATCGTGGTATTGGAAACCGGACTTGGCGGTGAGATGGATGCCACGAATATTGTGACAAATACCTTAGTAGAAGTCTTTACCTCCATCAGTCTTGATCATATGGGCATTTTAGGAAGCAGTCTGTCTGAGATTGCAGTCGTGAAAGCCGGAATCATGAAGAAAGGATCCATTGCGGTGACAACAACGCAACAGCCGGAGGTTATGGAGATCTTAAGATTCCGGGCACAAAAGGAGGGTGTGGCGCTGATCGAAGCTGCTCCTGTGGAGGCAGGGCAGGTGAAGAGCAGTCTGAACGGCCAGACTTTTTCTTATAAGGAGTTTTCAAAAGTACAGATTTCGCTTCTTGGAAGATATCAGATCGAGAATGCGGTACTGGCACTGGAAGCAGTACGGGCATTGCGTACGCAGACCCTTCAGGGGCACCCCATTACCATTCCGGATAAGGCGGTACTGCAGGGCATGAAGAATGCCACATGGCCCGGACGATTCCAGATCGTTGCAAAGAAGCCTGTCTTTATTGCGGATGGGGCGCATAACCGGGACGGAGCGGCAAGACTTGCAGAATCGCTTCAATATTATTTCCCACAGAAACGAATGATTTTCATTATGGGAATTTTACGCGATAAGGAACAGGAGGAGATTGTCAAAGCAACCGTACCGCTCGCCGATCAGGTACTGACGATTTCCACGAAGGGCGCGCGGGGCTTTTCAGCGTTGGAGCTTGCGGAAATCTGTTCCCGTTATAAAGAAAGGGTTACGGCAACAGACGGAATTCAGGAGGCTTTAGAGCTTGCATATCTCATGGCATCACCGGAGGATGTCATTGTGGCATTCGGTTCGCTTTCGTTCTTAGGAGAGCTGCTGCCGCAGGTGGAGAAGATGGCAGCACAGAAAGCAAAAAGGAAAGGAAGCCTGTTCAATGTCTGATCATGCCGGAATGATCCGGTAAATCAGATGCTTGGCAGTTATCCTGTCAGCAAAGAAAATAAGGAGAGAAAAAGGATGCAGCAGTCAGATCTTATTATAGGAAAGAAACAATTCAAACGGCAGGGACACACTTATGTCATGGGAATCTTAAATGTAACACCGGATTCCTTTTCCGATGGGGGAAGTTATCCGGAGTTGGGCGATGCCCTGCACCGCGTGGAGCAGATGATCGAAGAAGGAGCAGAACTGATTGACGTAGGCGGAGAATCCACGCGGCCGGGATATACGAAGATCACCGATGAAGAGGAAATTGCAAGAACCTGTCCGGTGATCGAAGCAATCAAGAAGAATTTTGATGTGCCGGTTTCGCTGGATACCTATAAGTCGAAGGTGGCCAGGGCCGGTGTACAGGCAGGCATGGATCTGTTTAATGACATCTGGGGGCTGCAGTATGATAAGGAGATGGCAAAGGTGATCGCGCAAAGCGGTCTGCCCTGTGTACTCATGCACAACCGGAAAGACAAGATGGGCGATGAGATCAAAGCAACACCGGAACTGGAAGCGATGTTCCGGGAGGACTTTGACCGGATCCTTACGATTGCAGGGAACGCCGGAATAGACCGGGAGAAGATTATTTTAGATCCGGGGGTTGGTTTTGCAAAGAGCTATGAACAGAATTTGTGGGTCATTAACCATCTGCCGTTCTTTCAGGAGATGGGGTATCCCGTATTGCTTGGAACAAGCCGTAAGTCGGTGGTTGGTCTTACCCTTGACCTTCCGGTGACCGAGCGTGTGGAAGGAACGCTTGCCACAACGGCTTTTGCGGTAAAGAACGGCTGTTGTATGGTGCGTGTACACGATGTCAAAGAAAACGTGCGTTTCATCCGCATGATGGAGGCCATTCAGAATTATGGATAAAATTAACATCAATCATTTGGAAATTTATGCACATCACGGGGTCTTTCCCGAAGAGAAGCAGGAGGGACAGTTCTTTTATCTGGATGCGGAGCTGTATCTTTCCCTGCACGAAGCAGGGATAACCGATGATCTGACGAAAACCGTGCATTACGGCGAAGTCTGTGAGCTGATGAAGGAAACCTTTACGGAACGCAGCTACGATCTGATTGAGCGCGCGGCAGAGGTTGTGGTACAGAAGGTACTGCTTGCCTATCCGCTGATCCGGAAGATGACACTTAATGTGAATAAGCCTCATGCCCCAATTCCGATTCCTTTTGAAAATGTATCGGTACAGATCGAGCGTGGATGGAAAAAGGCCTATCTGGGAATCGGTTCGAATCTGGGAGATAAAAGAAAATATATCGAAGATGCGGTTGAAAAATTAAAGAAGAATGAACTGATCCGTAAGGTACGCTGCTCAAAGCTCCTTGTGACGAAGCCGTATGGCGGGGTAGAGCAGGATGATTTCTTAAACGGGGCAATCGAGATCGAGACATTGCTGCAGCCAATGGAGCTGCTTACCTTTCTGCAGCAGTTGGAGCAGGAGGCGCATCGGGAGCGGAAGGTTCACTGGGGACCAAGAACTCTGGATCTGGATATCCTTTTCTATGAAGATGTGATTTCCAATGATCCGAAGCTGTTGATCCCACACCGCGATATGCAGAACCGGCGGTTTGTACTGGAACCGTTAAATGAACTGTGCCCGTGCTATGTTAACCAATTATTACAAAAGACTGTTTATGAGATGCTTAAGGAACTTCCGGATTAATCGGCAGTCAACGCAGCCTGTTTGGCTGCGGCGAAATCGGAAACCTCGATATAGCTGTGCGGGGTACGTTTCATGGGAACATCGGAGTTGAACTCATGGAAGTAGGCATATTGGGAAGTCAGGTTGATATCGGAATAGATGCCAAGGGCAACAATTTCCGGGTTGCTTCCATCTGCTTCCATACGCATGAGTGCGGGTGCATCCGCATCGTTTTTCTGATAATAAACATAGCCGCTTCCAACATTATAGGTATCCACGCGGTCCTCGGTCAGTACCTCAACTGCTCCGGTAGAAAGGGAGTAGCGGCACAGGCGGTAATTTGAGGAAGCGTCCATATAATATATGTAGTCATACGCGTAGACCGGATAACAGATGTTGCCCTCTAACAGGAGGGAAGAGCTGTCTGACCTGGTATCGAGTGCATACAGGTTATGGTCTTTATCCGTTCCGTTGTAATAAATGATTCCGTTCTGGCAGGCATTGGGACTGATGATCTCATCGGAAACAAGCGCCTGACCGGATTTGTCGGTTTTAATCTTATAAAATTTGGTGAAATCGGTGTTGTTGTACCGCTGATAGTAAATATAATCGCCGACAAGCTGCATGGTAACGGCGGCCTGACGGTCTAAGCATTTGCTGCTGCTTCCATCCAGTTTGCTGCGGTAAACGCCATAGGTATGTACGACATAGCCGAGTCCCTTGCCACCGGCTGCATTGTCCAGATAATAATAGAGGTAATTGCCTCCGACATTAATAGAATTTACGGAACTGCTGGTGAGCTTCCTTAAATCCGTTTCATCCGGATTCATGGAATACATACAGCCGTTGTCATAGGCATTGGAGAAATAAACCCGCCCGTCAGCTTCTGCAAAAAGTCCGTGATTATTCAGATTGCCGCCGGTATTTCCGGTAACGGTGATGGCGTTTGAGGGAATTCTGCCCTGAAATCCCCGTAGAACACTGAAAACGGCAAGCAGTAACAGAATACAGAAGCAGATGAGAATGACTTTCCAGTTTTTTTTCATAAGTTACCTCCTGTGATAAGGAATCAATTTTACAGATTTATTATATAAACTTTACTTAGGTTTCGCAATGGAAATCAGAGAATCCCTTGCGATCAATATATGATTGTTATACAATCATTTTTATAGGGTAACGGCCCGGCGTGAAACATTGAAAATTGAGAAGAGAGACAAAAGTATATGGATTTAGCACAGTTACGCAAAGAGATTGATGAAATCGACCGGCAGCTCGTTGGGCTGTATGAACAGAGAATGAATATCTGTACGGAGATTGCCGAATATAAAATTGAGAATCATAAGCCCGTTTTTGATAAGCAGCGTGAAGCAGAGAAGATTCAGAAGGTCTGCGGACTTGCCGAAAAAGAAGAGAATAAGAAGGGCGTGGAGGAACTGTTTATGCAGCTGATGTCCTTAAGCCGCAAGCTGCAGTATGGAATTCTTTTAGAACATGAGAAGAATGATATGTTTTCCTTTGAGACCTGCAGGGAACTTGTGGATGAACATACGAAGGTCATTTTCCAGGGTGCAGAGGGGGCTTATTCGCAGCTTGCCATGGAACAGTTCTTTGGCAGGGAGATCAACTGCGATCATGTTGATACCTTCCGGGAAGCGATGGAGTATGTTGCAGACAGGAAGGCGGATTTTGCCGTATTGCCGATCGAAAATTCCACGGTGGGCATTGTGAGTGAGATCTATGATCTTTTAGTAGAATTTGAAAACGTCATTGTCGGAGAGCAGATCATTCCGATCAATCACTGCCTGCTTGGTGTTCCGGGGGCAGAACTTTCCGATATTCAGAAAGTGTATTCCCATCCGCAGTCGCTGATGCAGACGGAGCAGTTTTTAAGTACCCATCCGGAATGGGAGCAGATTAAGATGCAGAACAATGCCTTTGCAGCACGCAAGGTTTCGGAAGACAGCGATAAGACACAGGCAGCCATTGCAAGTGAATATGCGGCGCAGCGTTACGGACTTACCATTTTGCAGCGCGGCATTCATCAGTGCAACGACAATGCAACCCGCTTTATTGTCATCAGTGGGAAGAAGATTTTCCTGGAAAAGGCACAGCGGATCAGCGTCTGCTTTGAACTGCCGCACGAAAGTGGTGCACTGTATCACATTCTGTCCCATTTTATTTACAATAACCTTAATATGAGCCGGATCGAAAGCCGCCCCATTAAGGATAAGGGATTTGAGTACCGCTTTTTCATTGACTGCAACGGCAATCTGAAAGATGCCGCTGTTCAGAATGCACTGCGGGGCTTAAAAGAGGAAGCGTTAAACTTTCGGATACTTGGAAACTACTAAGGAGAAGAGTACAGATGAGAGAACAGGAACTGATCGTATATAAGGATTTTGAGAAGGAGGAAGGCACTCTTCTGTTTGATATGGCATGGCTCATGGAGCACTATGAGGATGAGTATTATAACCGGGAGGACCTTGCAGGGCTTCTGTATGACTGCATGCACCGGCTCCTTGAAATTGCAGGAAACCACGGATTCTACGGGAATCTCTGGCACTGTTATTTAAGCAATCTTCTGGTAAACAATGAGAACAGCTACAGCAAGGCCTGTGAGATCCGCGGCGAAGTCGAAGGAACCATCAATCAGGCGGTATTGCATGACATTGTGATTTTTAAAGAATTTTTTGATTATGATTTTACGAAGATGACGAAAGCTCTACAGGTCCGAGACTTTTCCCTGATTACGGATTATGTTTCAAGTGATTCCGAGTCCAAGGTGTATAACAGCCGGATACGCGAACGGATCTGTTCCCTTGCACAGAAGTTTGCAAAGGACCATACGCCGGAGGAAATGAAGGCGACTCTTACCGAGTTTTATAAGGATTACGGGGTTGGAAAGTTCGGTCTGCATAAGGCATTCCGTGTGGTGCATGACGAGGACGGAGTGCAGATCGTACCGATCCAGAACATTGCCCACGTTTACTTAAATGACCTCGTCGGCTATGAAATTCCGAAGAAGAAGCTCATTGAAAATACCGAGGCTTTTGTCGAAGGAAGAAAGGCAAACAACTGTCTGTTATTCGGTGATGCCGGTACAGGAAAATCATCCAGCATTAAGGGAATTGCGAATGAATATTACGATCAGGGACTGCGTATTATTGAAGTGTATAAGCATCAGTTTCAGGATCTGAACGATGTCATCACCCAGATCAAGAACCGCAATTACAAGTTTATTATTTATATGGATGACTTAAGCTTTGAGGATTTTGAAATTGAGTACAAGTATCTGAAAGCGGTGATTGAAGGAGGACTGGAGAAGAAGCCGAAGAATGTTTTAATCTATGCAACCTCAAACCGCAGACATTTAATTAAGGAAAGCTTCTCCGACAAGGATGACCGGAGAGATGACCTGCATTCCGGGGATACCGTACAGGAAAAGCTGTCGCTCGTTTCCCGGTTTGGGGTAACCATCTTCTTTGCCGCACCGGATAAGAAGCAGTTCCAGAACATTGTAAAGACTCTGGCAGACCGCTACGGTGTGCAGATGGCAGAAGAAGAGCTGCTGCTTGAGGCGAATAAATGGGAGCTTGCCCATGGCGGCTTATCCGGCCGGTGCGCCCAGCAGTTCATTGATTACATACTTGGAAAAAAGGAGTAAAATACCATGGCAGTAAAGACCTTTGCGGCAATTGATATCGGTTCTTATGAACTCTCCATGAAGATTTTTGAGGTTTCGAAGAAGAACGGGATGAAGCAGATCGATCATATCCGGCACAGCATTGATATGGGAACGGAAACCTATACGACCGGAAAATTAAGTTTTGAGCGTGTGGATGAATTGTGTATGATCCTGCATGAGTTCTCGGATATCATGAAGACCTATCAGGTGACCGATTATAAGGCGTATGGAACCAGCGCGATCCGGGAAAGTATGAACCGGGCGATTCTGACCGATCAGGTCCGGTTGCGTACCGGAATCCGCATGGATATCTTAAGTAATTCCGAGCAGCGGTTTCTGGATTATAAGTCGATTGCTTTGCAGGGGCAGCAGTTTGATGAAATCATTGAAAAGGGAACAGCCATTGTGGATATCGGTGGTGGCAGTATCCAGATTTCCCTGTTTGATAAGGATACTCTGGTTTCCACGCAGAATTTAAAGCTTGGCGTACTGCGCCTACGGGAGAGCATGAATCTCCTGAATGCTTCCTTAAGCCAGTACCGGACCTTAATCGGAGAGATTGTGGAATCCCAGCTTTCGGTTTATAAGAAGCTGTATCTGAAGGATCGTGCGATCGAGAATCTGATTATTGTCGATGATTATATTTCTCTGCTGATCCGGCATTATTACCGTAAGGAAGGGAAAGGAGATGTAACGACCAGGGAGCAGATCGAAGAATTTATGGAAAAGAGCCGGACGAAGAGTACGCTTGAGCTTTCAAGGCTTTTGGATATGCCCGAAGAGGATATGCCGGCGCTTTATATTTCCCTTATCATGGTGCACCGGATTATGGAGGATACCGGAGCGAAAACGATCTGGGCGCCTGGAGTGACACTCTGTGACGGTATTGCTTATGAATACGCGGAGAAGAATCAGCTTCTTCCCGTATCCCATGATTTTGAAAAGGATATCATAGCCTGTGCAAAGTCGATCAGTAAGAGGTATCAGGGAAGTAAGAAGCGGAGTGAAACCCTTGAACAGATTGCATTGCGGATTTTTGACAGTATGAAGAGGGTACACGGTTTAACGAAGCGCGACCGGCTGCTTTTGCAGATTGCAACCATTCTTCATGACTGTGGCAAATATGTCAGTATGGTGGAGCTTGGCGAATGCTCCTACCGGATTATTATGGCAACGGAGATTATCGGACTGTCCCATCTGGAGCGTGAAATCGTAGCAAATGTAGTCAAGTACAATCACATTCCTTTTGATTACTATGAGCAGATGGAAAAGACTACAAGCATGGATAAGGAATCTTATTTACGGATGACGAAGCTTCTTGCCATGCTGCGGCTGGCAAACGGTCTTGACCGGAGTCACAAGCAGAAGTTTAAAAATATCAGGATTCTGCCGAAGGAAGAGCAGCTCCTCATTACGGTGGAAACCAATGAAGACATTACCTTGGAACGTGGACTTTTTGGACACCGGGCAGAATTCTTTACCGAAGTATTTAATATCTGTCCGGTCATCCGGCAGAAGAGAACGCTGGATAAGTTATAAAGAGAAAGGGCAGAAATTCAGAAAATATGGGAAAACTAAAATACGACAATCCTGAATATTATGTAAACCGAGAATTGAGCTGGCTCCTGTTTGACCGCAGAGTCATGAGTGAGGCAAAGGACAAGAATAACCCATTGTTTGAGCGTTTGAAATTTTTAAGTATTACCTCCTCCAATCTGGATGAGTTTTTCATGGTGCGTGTGGCGTCCCTCAAAGATATGGTGAATGCCGGTTATGACAAGAAGGACATTGCGGGAATGACGCCGAAGGAGCAGCTAAAGCACATTACGAAAGAGACGCATGATCTTGTAGAGGAGCAGTACCGGATTTATAATCATTCGCTGCTTCCCCAGCTTAAGATGAACGGCGTCCGCATCATCCAGAAGCATGAGCAGTTAAGTGCGGCAGAGGCGGAATATGTGGACCGCTATTATGAAGAGAATATCTATCCGGTATTGACGCCGATGGCGGTAGATTCTTCCAGACCGTTTCCCTTGATCCGGAATAAGTCACTCAATATCGGGGCACTCGTCCAGAAGAAGGACGGGGGAGAGATTCTGGAATTTGCAACCGTCCAGGTGCCGAGCGTCCTGCCCAGAATCATTGAAATTCCGGGCGAAGAAGGAGAACGGCTCCTCATTCCTCTTGAGGAAGTTATTGAGCGTAATATTGAGAAGCTGTTCCTCAATTATGAGATCGTCTGTGCACATCCGTTCCGTATTATGAGAAATGCGGACCTTACGATTGAAGAGGATGAAGCCGAGGATCTGTTAAAGGAAATTGAAAAGCAGCTCAAAAAGCGTCAGTGGGGGCAGGCGATCCGTCTTGAAGTAGAAAAGGGAATGGATGAGCGTCTGTTAGAGATCATTGAGCGCGAGCTGAACATTGAAAAGCAGGATGTATATGAAATTGACGGGCCGCTCGACCTTACCTTCTTAATGAAGATGTATGGACTTGAGGGCTTTGACCACTTAAAGGAAAAGTCCTATCCGAAGCCACAGCCTGTACCGGAGCTTCCGGCAGACTGCAACATATTTGACCAGATTAAAAAGCAGGATATTCTGCTGTTCCACCCTTATGAAACCTTTACGCCGGTGGTGGATTTCATCCGCCAGGCCGCGCGGGACAAAGAGGTGCTTGCCATCAAGCAGACCCTCTACCGTGTGAGTGGCAACTCACCGATCATTGCAGCGCTTGCCCAGGCGGCAGAAAACGGCAAGCAGGTTTCGGTGCTTGTGGAATTAAAGGCCCGTTTTGATGAAGAGAATAACATTGTATGGGCGAAGATGTTAGAGAAGGCAGGCTGTCATGTTATCTATGGTCTTGTCGGATTAAAAACCCACAGCAAGATCACACTGGTGGTACGCCGGGAAGAAGACGGCATCCGCAGATACGTGCATTTGGGAACCGGTAATTATAATGATGCAACTGCCAAGCTTTATACCGACATGGGACTGCTTACCTGCAATCCTTCGATTGGGGAGGATGCAACCGCCGTATTCAATATGCTTTCCGGTTATTCGGAACCGCTTAGCTGGAATAAGCTTGCACTTGCTCCGTTGTGGTTAAAGGATCGTTTCCTTTATCTCATCGAGCGGGAAATGAAGCATGCCAGGGCCGGGGAAAAGGGACATATCATTGCCAAGGTAAACAGCCTTTGTGACAAGGATATTATTGCAGCCCTCTATGAGGCCGCGGAAGCCGGCGTGAAGATTGAACTGATCGTCCGCGGAATCTGCTGTATCCGTGTGGGACTGCCGGGGATCGGGGACCGGATCAGCGTCCGTTCCATTGTGGGAAATTTCCTCGAACACAGCCGGATCTTTTATTTTGAAAATGACGGCAAGCCGGAATTTTACTGCGCCAGTGCAGACTGGATGCCGAGAAACTTAGAGCGCCGTGTGGAAATCATGTTCCCGGTAGAAAAGCCGGAGTTGCAGAAGCGGCTCATGGACATTCTTACCATACAGCTTCGTGATACCGAAAAGGCACATTTACTTACGCCGGAGGGAACCTATGAGAAGGTGGATAAGAGAGGAAAGGGATCTTACAATTCCCAGTTGATTTTCGGGCAGATGGCGGTAGAGCGCGTGAAGGAGCAGGAAAAATTAATCAATAACAGAGTATTCATTCCGGAGAAGGGAATGGAAGAGGAGGTATAGCAATGCAATATGATGACGCGGTATTACAGTGTTTTTTAGAAAAGCAGGAGCAGCTTTTCCCGGAAGGGGATGTGGTTTCTTCTCTGGAAGAGGCAGAAGAGTTCCTGGAGGAAAATTTTGCCGTGGTGGTGAATTCGCTGCGGGAAGTCTGGGACTTCTTTGAAGAAGAGGGCATCGATATGGACGGTGCGGACGAAGAAGAAATTCTGAATGCCGATGAAGTATTTGAAATCGGGGATGGAAGATATCTGATCATTGAAGGTTAGTCCTATCGGATCAAAGAACGAACCATCTGGTATCGTTGCAGAATAGCAATAATTGATTAGCATAAGTCAGTTTTCGAAGAGAAAGAAAACCTCGTTTGTGTGTATACTTAATTTACTATGTACTTATCACAAAGGAGGTTTTCTTTATGGCAGCTTTTGAAAAGAAGCAATACCGTAATTTATTTTCACTGATTGGAAAAGAGGATCAGGAAGTGAAGGACCGTCTGGATCAGATTTTTGAGACGTTCTTCTATGGAAGTGAGGAAGAGCGCATTTATCATCCGGCGGGGGAAGATATGGGGTATCTGGAGGATACCGGAAATCATGATGCCAGGACAGAAGGCATGTCTTATGGTATGATGATCTGTGTCCAGATGGACAAGAAGGAAGAGTTTGACCGTATCTGGAAATGGGCATGTACTTATATGTGGATGGAGGAGGGAGAAAGCGAAGGCTATTTTGCGTGGTCCTGCGGACTTGACGGAACACGTAATGCCAATGGGGCAGCCCCGGACGGGGAAGAATTCTTTGCCATGGCACTGTTTTTTGCTTCTCACCGCTGGGGTGATGGCGAAGGGATTTACTGCTATTCCGGTCAGGCAAGGAAGATCTTAAGAGCCTGTATCCATAAGGGAGAGAACGGAAGACCGGGCTATCCTATGTGGAATCATGAAAACAGGCAGATTTTATTTGTACCGGGAAGTGATTTTACCGATCCTTCCTACCACCTGCCGCACTTTTATGAACTGTTTGCACTGTGGGCAGATGAGGAAGACCGGCCGTTCTTTAAAGAGGCTGCAAAGGTAAGCCGCGAATATCTGGCAAAGGCCTGCCACCCAAAGACCGGAATGAGTGCCGAGTATGCCGAGTTTGACGGTCAGCCCATGAGCCGCCCGTTACCGTGGACAACAGATCGTCATGACTGGTTTTTCAGTGATGCATACCGTACCGTGGCAAATATCGGACTGGATTATGAATGGTTTGGAATCGATGAAGGGCAATATGAAGCACCGGAAAAGCTGTTACGGTTCCTGGATGCACGGTGGGAGGAGCACCCGTTCGAAATCTATGAGGTGGATGGAACCAGTCTTCATAAACCGGCCCTTCATCCGGTTGGCTTACAGGTTACCACCACACAGGGAATATTGGCCGTGCTTGGACGGACGAAGGATGAAGAGAGTGTCCGGATTGCGAAAAAATGGCTGGAGGAGTTCTTCCGGATGCCGCTTCGGGAAGGCAACCGGAGATATTACGATAACTGCCTGTATTTCTTTGCATTCCTCGCATTGAGCGGCAATTACCGGATCTGGTAGAAAAATCCTGCAAAGCAGGGTGGCAGTAAGAAAGAAGATTAAGAAAAATAGTAAGAACAGGCAGGGAAGGAGAAGGCAGATGAAGAGACTACTGGACAGGCTTCAACGCTGGATGGATGATTACAGTATCCGTAAAAAGTTATTTATTCTTTATGTAGTCTGTATGCTGTTTCCGCTTGTCCTGACAGATGCAGTGATTCTGTATATTGTGTTTGATAATGAGCATCAACAGCAGCGTAAGGAATTTGAGAGTATTGCGTCTGCCGTAGAGGCAGATCTGGCCTATACGTTTGAGGAAGCCATTGATTTTACAAACAGTGTATATATTAACCGCACACTGAATCTGTTTTTGGAACGGTCCTTTTCTTCTCCGCTTGAATTTTTTGAAGAGAGCAGAAGGTTCAGTACGGATCCCTTTCTGGGGAATATGAATTCAGACCGCTTTCAGGTTATGTTTTATGGAGATAATGAGGATATTGTGAACGGAGGCCTTTTTTATCGTCTGGACTCGGTTGCTGACAGTACGTTATTCCTGGAATATCAGCAGAAGGACAGGGATATGACGGTGATCTTTAATTATAAGGAAAACAGTATCAATGTAGTGAGTAATCGAACAATTGTGATGATCCGAAGGATGGATTATTACCGGGATCTGCAGAAAGAGAAATATGTTGTGGTAACGGTTGATTACGTGAATCTGGTACGGCGTTTTCAGGATATGCGTTACAATGCACCGGTGATGGTCTGCTCAGGAGACCGGATTCTGTTTACCAATGATGGAAACTTCAGAACGAAAATTGACTATGAATATCTGACAGGAAAGGAGAATATCCGGCTGGAACGTGATTTTTCCATATGTGGTGAGCCATTCCGGATTTTAATTATGCAGCCTTCGGGAGGTATTCTTCCAAGCATTCAGGATCATTTCCTGTTGATTCTGTGTCTGATTCTGGTAAATGTATTGCTGCCACTTGTTCTGGTATCATTAATTAACCGGTCCTTTGCACAGCGGCTTGGAGAATTAAGCACAGCATTTGACCGTATGGATACGGAGGAGCTCGAAGAGCTGGAGGATATTCAGGGCACGGATGAAATCAGCGCCCTGATGTGGAACTATAACCAGATGGTCCGACGTATGAAGGAACTGATCCGGACGGTATATAAGGACCGGCTGGAAAAACAGGGAATTGATATCGCAAGGCAGCAGGCAGAGCTTTTGGCACTATACAGTCAGATTAATCCTCATTTTCTGTTTAACGTATTGGAAAGTATCCGTATGCACTGTGTCCTGAAAAAAGAAAATGAAACAGCTGCGATGGTAGAACGTCTTGCGATTCTTGAACGGCAGAATGTGGAATGGAATACAGATGATACAACGATTGAAGAAGAAGTGAGCTTTATTAATGCATATCTGGAGCTGCAAAGGTATCGGTTTGGTGACAGATTGTCTTATGAAATTGATGTTTCCAGAGAATGTCAGAACGTGAAGATTCCAAAGCTTGCTCTTGTTACCTTTGTAGAGAACTCCTGTGTACATGGAGTCGAAAAGAAATCGGTTCCCTGCTGGATTTATTTACGTGTCTATTGGAAAGAGAATTGTCTGATCATGGAAGTAGAGGATACCGGTAATGGAATGGATGAGGATGAAGTAAAGCTGCTCAATCACAGAATGAATCATGTACAGATTGATGACATCCGTAAAAAGAAGCATGTCGGTGTACTGAATGCCTGTCTAAGGCTTAAGATGGCAACGAAAGATCAGGTGTCCTTTGAAATGGAAAGTGAAAAAGGAATCGGGACATTTCTGGTGATCCGCATTCCGGAAAGTGCAGTTTTGTGAAAGAATAATAAAGA
>USDI01000009.1 GCA_900553305.1 uncultured Lachnospiraceae bacterium | reverse complement strand
CCTTTGGTGGCATCGCGGACAAGTACATGGGTAACTGCGCCAACCAGTTTTCCATCCTGGATGATCGGACTTCCACTCATGCCCTGGACAATTCCTCCGGTGGCAGCCAGGAGTTCTTTATCGGTTACCTGCAGAACAATTCCACGGTTCACATTATCATTTTCAAGGTTGATGTCCAGAATTTCAATATCGTACCGCTTAAGTTCTCCTCCGAGTGAGCAGATAATCTGTGCCGGACCTTTCTTAATATCCTGTTTCAGACAGAGCTCCATATATTCATTCGGATTTTCCGTAAAAATTTCCGGCGAGCATTCCCCGAAAATTCCCCGCACGGTATTCTCTGAAATCCGTCCCATGACATTCCGGTCATCATATTCAATAAATCCGGTCAGTTCTCCCGGACTCCCGCTGCTTCCTCTGGTGATTCCGATAATCTCCGTGTGATACAGCTTTCCCTCTCCCAGGTCCATAAGTGTGCTCGTATCCACATCATTAATTCCGTGTCCCAATGCACCGAAGTGTCCCTGCTCATCCACATAAGTCATGGTTCCGACTCCCTGCGCATTATCTCTTACCCAGATACCCAGCTTATATTCGCCGCCCTGATCGGCCTGCGGCTCGATACGGACCGGAAGTTCGTTTTCTCCCCTGCGGATTTTTAAGACAAGCGGCTGGCCTTCACAGTGTGCCACTCGGTCCATGAGTTCTGCCTTGTTTTCCACTTTTTCATCATTTATTTCAAGGATGTAATCGCCAACCTGTAAAATATTCTTAGCGGGTGCGCACATCTGCCCGGTTTCATTCTCGTAGCTCCCCACTCCAACCACCAAAATTCCGTCGGTTTCCACATAAATACCGATCGGGATTCCCGCAGGCTTCAGCATCACATCCGGAATTACCTCAACATTTATGTTCTTAAAAGGAACTATCCCAAATAACTTCAGATCCATACGGTAACTATCGACCTGTTTCGCTTTTAATGTCACCGTTTTCTTAAGATCAATCGGCAGACTGTTTCGTTTTTGCCCTTCTGCTTGCTTCTGTTTTCCGATGGTTCCGCTTGTCTCCACCGCTTCCTTATACAGTTCTCCCGAAAGCGGCACATACAACTGCAGCTTCTGATCCACTCCGGCTTTCATCATAATCGTAGACGGCACGCGGTTCCAGATCAATAAATAACCGGTAAGTAATACAGCCAGAACCCCGGCTCCCAGTAACAGAAAGAGGAACCGCCGGTATCTGCTGATCCGAAGTCTGTATATTCTGTTTTCTATCTCTAAATCATTGTCCGGCATAAGGCCCCTCCTTCGCATTTGGCTCGGATTCACTAAGTGCTCTACACAAATAAAAGAACACATTAAAATGAAATGTGTTCTTTCTTAGTATGTTCGGTTATTCTATTTTTACGCGGACAAATCCTTCCAATTATGATGCAGACTCTTTTGCTTTCTGTGCCGTTATTTTCATCTCCTTTGCATTGGAGATCGCGGCCTCACTCACTTCTTCGCTTCCTAAGAGACGCGCAAGTTCCTTTAAGGAATCTTCTTCGGAAAGCTTCGTAAGATCGGTAACTGTCCGGTTTTCTTTTACGGATTTTTCAATCAGAAAATGCGTATCTGCCATGGCTGCAATCTGTGGCAGATGGGTGATGCAGATGATCTGTTTGTCCCTGGAAAGCTGTCCCATTTTTTCAGAAACCTTCCATGCCGTTTTACCACTGATTCCGGTGTCAATTTCATCAAAAATTAAAGTTGCGGTATCTTCCTTATCAGCAAATACGGTCTTGAATGCAAGCATAATTCGCGATAATTCACCACCGCTTGCCACCTGCCAGATCGGCCGCATGGCTTCACCTGGGTTTACCGAAATCAGGAACTCGATCTTATCATATCCATCTGCATGAAAATGATCCGGATCGGAGGTTACTTCGATGTCAAACCGGACATCCATAAAGTTCAGGTCAATCATCGCTGCCTTTAACTTCCGGCTCAACGGCTCTGCCGCTTCTTTCCGCAATCCGGAAAGTGTTTCACAAATTTCCAGAATGTGCTGTTTCTTATCCTCGATCTGCTTTTTTAGCTGTTCCACATAAAATTCATAGTTGCCAAGCTGTTCGAGCTTTTCCTGCTTCTGCTCATAAGAAGTAAGAATATCGGCAACGGTATTTCCGTATTTGCTTTTCAGATGATTGATGAGATTCAGACGTTCTTCCACCGCTGCAAACTCTTCTTCTTCAAAATTCAGGCTGCCACTGTATTCGGAAAGAGCACGGTTAAAATCATTGAGCAGACTGTCGATTTCGGATAACTGGCCGCTAAGGGCATCAAGCTCCTCATCCAGATTCTGCACGCTCTTAAGTTCCCGCATCGCCCGTCCCAGCGCATTGCCGGCACTTTCTTCCTCTTCATAACCGGTCATGGCATAAGCGCCTGTCACGGCCTCCTGAATACGTCTTGCATGCGTCAGCTTCTGATACTGCTTTTCGAGCTCTTCGTCCTCATCCTTTTGCAGGGAGGCTGCTTCAATTTCATTTACTTCAAAGGAAAGAAGATCTGCTTCCCGTTTCCGCATCTCTTCATCCATATCCTGTTCATCAAGCTGCTGTTTCAGTTCCTGATACTGTCGCAATTCTTCCTTAAGTGTTTCCTTACACTTAAAAGCCTGCGCGCCAATATACTGATCCAGCATTCTTCCGTAAGATAACGGCTTTAACAGCGTCTGGTGTTCATGCTGTCCGTACATGTCCATGAGACACCCGGAAAGTTCCTTTAGCTGACTGACATTCACCGTTTCCCCATTGATCCGGCAGATGCTCTTGCCCGGCATGATCTTCCGCTGCAAAAGCAGTGTTCCGTCCTCCTCCATGGGAAGCTCCATTTCTTCGATCTGTTTTTTCTGAATGTCATTTAAGGAAAACAGCAGTTCAATGAGGGCATAATCCGCCCCGCTCCGGATGCTGTCTTTGTCTGCCTTTGCACCAAGTGCCAGATGAATGGACCCCAGTACAATGGATTTACCGGCGCCGGTCTCACCCGTAAGGATATTTAACCCTTTCGTAAAGGTAATCTCCTGTTCTTCGATCAGTGCCAGATTTTTTACGTGTAGATTTTCAAGCATTGCTTTTCCTCCTATGCTCCTTCTCTCAAAGCGCATAATAGGTTGGTTCTATCTTAATTTTCCATGGCCTCTTTGATATTCTCCATGGTCTTTATGGCATCCGCTTCATTGTGCAGCACCAGCATGATCGTATCATCACCTGCGATGCAGCCAACGATCTCCTTAAGCTTCATGGCATCAATGGCTGCCGCAACGGCCATCGCCATACCGGACACGGTTTTCACCACAAGGATATTCTGTGCAACATCCATGGAAACATACCCGTCTTTCAATACCCGGATGTACTTATCGCTTAAGTAATGGTCGCTATGTACCAGAATCGTGTATTTCTGCCTGCCATTGCCCGTCGGAACCTTCGTAAGCTTCAGCTCCCGGATGTCTCTGGAAACCGTTGCCTGGGTCACATCAAAACCGGCTTCCTTTAACTTCTCTGCCAGTTCATCCTGTGTTTCAATCTCGTACTGCTCCACCAGTTCCTTTAATTTTTGATGTCTGTTTTTCTTCATACCCCCGTGCCTTTCTAGGATTCACCCAATTTCTTATTTAATATTTCAAGAAAACTTTCCTTATGCAGCTTAATAATGCCTGTCGTTTTCCCAGACTGTACGATTTCCACCCGGTCCCCTGCCTCGAGCGTAATCTGGTGTCCCCCATCAAAAATCACTTCGATTCCGCCTGCCGGAACCGGTTCCCTGCGTTCCTCCACTTCAATCCGGATCTGATCCTCCGCAGAAAATACAATACTCCGGTTCTGCATGGAATGCGGGCAGATCGGTGTAAGTACCATCAGCTTTGCACAGGGATTCACAATCGGTCCTCCAGCCGATAAGCTGTATCCGGTGGATCCGGTCGGTGTTGCGACAAGAATTCCATCTGCATGATAACAGTGCAGATGCTTTTCATTTACAAAAATATTATAAGAATTGATCTGTAAGGATCCTCTTCTTGTAATGACAATATCATTTAATGCCTGAAAGGTTTCCTTCCGCTCCGCTCCGGAATAGACCGATCCTGAAAGCATCATCCGCTGTTCGATCTCAAAGTGATCCGAAAGCAGCTGGTCAAGGGAGGTTTCCAGATCATTCCGGTTGACCTCCGAAAGAAACCCAAGGGTCCCAAGGTTAATTCCGACAAGCGGAATCTCCGTATCAATCAGATCGATCGCCGCCTGCAGCATGGTTCCGTCCCCGCCTAATACAATGGCGCATTCAGTATCTTCCGGAACACATCCGGCTTCCGTATAGCCGCTTCCTTCTTCGGGAAGTTCCTCTTCTACGATACATTCTGCCCCGTGTGCCGTCAGATAATCCCGGATCCGGTTCGTCACCTGCAGATCTTTATCCTTTGTGCGATTCGTAATTATAATAAAATGTTTCACGGTTTCTCCAAGTCCTGATGTGCGTCTTCCACAATTTCTTTGATTTTCTTTTCAAAAACTGCCAGAATATCCGGATAAATCGTGCGTTCCGGATTCTTCTTCAGATGAATGAGATACTCAATATTTCCTTCCGGTCCGCGGATGGGGGAATAGGACAGATCGAGCACTTCAAACGAAACCTCATCTGCATGACGGACAATTTTTGTAATTACTTCCTCATGTACCTTCGGATCCCGCACAACGCCCTTCTTTCCAACCTTTTCCCTGCCGGCTTCAAACTGTGGCTTAATGAGTGCCACCATTTCTCCCTGCTCCTTTAATAATGCATACGCAGGGGTCAGAATCTTATCCAAGGAAATAAAGGACACATCGACCGATGCAAAATCAAGCATATCCGGAATATCCTCCGGTGTCATATAGCGGAAATTAGTCTTTTCCATACAGACAACCCGCTCGTCCTGACGTAATTTCCAGTCAAGCTGTCCATAACCCACATCCACCGAATACACCTTCGCGGCTCCATTCTGCAACATACAATCGGTAAAGCCTCCTGTAGAAGCGCCGATATCCATACAGATCTTATCGGTTAATGTGATCGGGAAAACCTTAAGCGCCTTTTCCAGCTTCAGTCCTCCCCGGCTCACATAAGGCAGCGCATGTCCTCTTACCTCAATCTGTGCACCTTCTTCGTCAAAGACAGAGCCTGCCTTGTCTTCCTTTTGTCCATCCACATACACGCTTCCGGCCATAATGACTGCCTTCGCTTTTTCCCGTGAGGGAGCCAGGCCTTTTTTTACCAGAAGCACATCCAGTCGTTCTTTCATTAAAGATCAACCATCTCTTTCCGTATTCTCGAAGTAATGGATTCTGCATCAATTCCGGTTTCATGCTTGAGCAGATCCACATTTCCATGTTCCACATAATCATCGGGAAGCGCCACATTGAGCAGCACGCTTTCAGTTTCCAGCGTATCAAAATACTCCCGCACTTTCTCACCAAAACCGCCGCTTGCCACATTCTCTTCCATCGTAACCACCATACGGTGATTTCTTGCCGCCCATTCCACAGCCTTTTCATCAATCGGCTTTACAAACCGCGCATTCACGATACTGCAGCCAATACCATATTCCTTTAACAGCTCCCGGACAGCAAGTGCGGTAACCACCATGCTGCCTACGGCAAGCAGGCACACCTCGCCCTCCGCATAAAGGAGTTCTGCCTTGCCAAGCTCAATCGGTGCCCGGAATTCCTTTAAACCGGAGTACGCTTCGCCACGCGGATAGCGCACAGCCACCGGTGCCTCAATGGCAAGGGCATATTTCATCATATCGGAAAGCTCCCATTTATTCTTCGGAGCCATAATGTGCATATTGGGAATTGAGGATAAGTACGACAGGTCAAAAATGCCCTGATGTGTCTCTCCGTCGCTTCCCACAAGTCCTGCACGGTCAATGGCAAATACCACCGGTAGATTCTGTAAACAGACATCATGCAGGATCTGATCGTAAGCTCTTTGCAGGAAGGATGAATAAATCGCCACAATCGGCCTCATGCCGCCTGCTGCAAGGCCTGCTGCAAATGTAACGGCATGCTCCTCTGCAATTCCCACATCGAAAAACCGGTCCGGATAGACATTGCGGAAGCGCTTTAATCCGGTTCCGTCCGGCATGGCTGCCGTAATGGCTACCACACGTTCATCACGGGAGGCCAGTTTTAACATGACCGTTGAAAAAACATCGGTATAATTCGCAGTAGTCCGTGCTTTTAACGGAAGCCCGGTTTCCACATCAAACGGCTCTGTCCCATGGAATCTTGCCGGATGACGCTCTGCAGGTGTAAAGCCTCTGCCCTTTTCGGTAATCACATGGACAATAACGGCCTTACGGATTCTCCTTGCTTCCTGGAAGGTGCGCACCATCGCATTGATATCATGACCGTCCACCGGTCCTAAGTACGTGATTCCCATATCCTCAAACAGCATTCCCGGAACCACCATCTGCTTAAACATATTCTTAAACCGGCGGATCTTATTGGCAACCTTATCTCCGTTCGGCATATCCATAATGGTGTTATAGACACCGTCTCTTAAATTCAGATAACTGTCTGCGGTACGCACACTGTTTAAATACTTTGACATCCCACCGACATTTTCAGAAATCGACATATTATTGTCATTTAAAACAATGATATAATTCGTTTCCAGCTTCGCTGCGTTATTCAATGCCTCATATGCCATGCCGCCTGTGAGGGAACCATCGCCGATAACAGCAACAACCGTACTATTTTCACCCTTTAAATCTCTGGCCTTTACAAGACCTAAACCGGCAGAAATCGAAGTCGAGCTGTGTCCGGTATTAAAGCAGTCACAGTCACTCTCCTTCGTCTTCGGGAAGCCGCTCATACCGCCGAATTTACGAAGCTTTCCAAATCCTTCCTTTCTCCCCGTCAACAGCTTATGGGTATAAGACTGATGTCCTACATCCCAGACAATCTTATCCTCCGGCAGATTTAAGAAAAGATGCAGTGCCATTGTCAGCTCCACTGCCCCCAGATTGGATGCCAGATGTCCCCCTGTTTTGGAAATACTCTGAATTAAAAACTCCCGGATTTCTTCTGCCAGAGCATCATAACTCTCCGGAGGGATATTCTTAATATCATTTGTGTTCTTAATTTTCTCAAGTATCATCGTTTTCCCTGCTTTTCTCTATTTTTCCCGATTTACCAGCTGTTCTACCAGCTCAACCAAAAACTTGTTCTTCGTTTCAAAGGACTTAAGGATCTCTACCGCTTCCTCTGAAAGCTCCTTCACCTGCTGCTTCGATTCTTCGATGCCATGAAGTGTTACATAGGTCAGCTTGTGGTTCTTTTCATCACTTCCCACAGGCTTACCTAAAACCTCTGTCGTGCTGGTAATATCCAGAATGTCATCCTGTATCTGAAAAGCAATGCCGATGTTGGAGGCCGCCCGTTCCATCTTCTCAATATCGGTCTGCGATGCCCCTGCAAGTGCCGCTCCGATCATCATGGCGCACTCCATCAGCGCTGCTGTTTTGTGTTCGTGAATAAATAATAAAAGTTCCTCTGTCAGGTCGGTTCTGCCTTCTGCTTCGATATCCGCAGTCTGTCCACCAAGCATACCATAGATGCCGGCTTTCTTCGAAAGAATCTGCATGGCTTTTCCTACCGCCTTGTAGTTTTTTAACTGCTGTGCGGGATCCCCACACTCCTTATCCACAATCTGAAAGGCCCCGGACGCGGTTTCGAATGCAAGATTCAATAACCCGTCACCTGCCAGAATGGCCATGCATTCGCCATATACCTTCCAGGTGGTCAACTTGCCTCTGCGGTATTCGTCATTATCCATTGCCGGAAGATCATCATGTACCAGGGAATAATTGTGGATCATTTCCAATGCCGCCATAAACGGCTCGATCACCTCTCCGGTTCCCCCGAAAAGCGAAAAACACTCCCTCATCAGCACCGGGCGTAACCGCTTTCCTCCTGCCATGGCACTGTAGCACATGGCATCCATAACCGTCTTCTGATAAGCCTCTTCCTTTGCCGGAAGATATTTCTGTAAAATCTCTTCTGCCTGTTTCGTTTTTGCTTCTAATTCCTCATGAAAGCTCATAGGTCGTTCCATCCTCCTGTAGTACAAGAACCTGCTTCTCCACCCGGTCAATGGACTCGTTGCATTTCTTCAGCAATTTCATCCCCGACTGGTAAATTTCAAAGGATTCCTCCAAAGAGACATCCTCCTGTTCCAGTTGTTCAATTGTTTCTTCGAGCTGTTCAAAAGCCTTTTCCAGAGAAAATGCTTCCTGCTGTTCTTTTTCTTCTTTTCCCATTTTCTATCCTTCTCCCAAGGCTGCAATGTTCTTATGCTTCCTTTACAGGGATCCTCTGTTTAAATCAAGCGGAGTCACCGCAGTTACCGCAGCATCGATCTTTCCATCCTTTACATAAACCTGAATCGAATCCCCGATCTGCACCTTCTGAATCCCGGTAACGGTTTTTCCTTTCCCGTCTGCCACATAGGAATAGCCCTGATTGAGCTTATCCAGTGGGGAAAGTCCTTTTAACCGTTCAATATACAGGGCAAGCTGATGGCGTTTCCCATCCAGCTTTCTCTTTATGGCTCCCTGCAGGTGATCCTCCAGCTGCAGGACATAGGTTTTCTTTTCGCGGATCTTCCCCATGGGGCTGCTGCTTTTCAACTGCGAAGCAAGCGCCTTTAATTCCGTCCGCTGCATGGAGATCTTCCGCAGAATCTGCCGGTTCATGGTATCTTTCGCAGCTTGAAGCTCCTGTTCAATTCTGGAAAAGTCATACACCGCAAGCTCTGCCGCTGCAGATGGCGTCGGTGCACGCAGATCTGCCACATAATCAATGATCGTTGTATCGGTTTCGTGTCCGACTGCGGAAATAATGGGGATCTCACAGTCAAATACCGCCTGTGCCACCTTCTCCTCATTAAAGGCCCACAGATCCTCAATGGAACCGCCGCCACGGCCGACAATCATCACATCGACCTTCCGCCGCTCTAACATGCGGATTCCACGGACAATGCTGTCAGCCGCTTCTTCTCCCTGCACAATGGCCGGATACAGAAGAATCTGCACATACGGATTTCTCCGGTGGGTAATATTGATAATATCGCGGACAGCTGCACCGGTTGATGCGGTAACAACCCCCAGCGTCCGGATATATTTCGGAATCGGCTTCTTATATTCCGGAGCGAACATTCCACGTTCTAAAAGTTCTTCTTTCAAACGCTGGAAACGCTCAAACAGTGCTCCTTCTCCATCCGGGGTAATCCGCTTTGCATAGACCTGATACTTTCCGTCCCGTTCATAGACGTCCACGGTCCCCTGCACAACGACCTGCATTCCTTCCGTCATCCGAAAAGAAAGACCGGAACGGTTCCCTGCAAACATCACACAGGAAATCGTTCCTTTCATATCCTTAAGTGTAAAATAAATATGCCCGGAAGAATGGTATTTGCAATTGCTTACCTCTCCCTTGATGTTCAGATCCTGCAGCAGGAAATCCTCTGCAAACATCCGTCTGATATAGGAATTGATCTGTCCGACTGTATACACATTCTGCATGTCATTACCTTCTATGCGAATTTCGCCAGTACACCGTTTACAAAGGAAGCGGAGGAATCCTGTCCGAATTTCTTCGCAAGCTCTACTGCTTCGTTAATTGCCACACCGGTCGGAATGTCTTCATCGTATTCGATCTCATAAACCGCCAGTCGTAAGATGGTCAGATCCACCTTACCCATACGGCCGGTGTCCCAGCCACTCACCTTTTCATTCAGTTCACGGTCGATGTCTGCAAGTTTTTCTAAAATGTTGTGAAACTTCGCATCCAGCTGTTTCCGGTCGTTCTCCCTGACAATTTCCTCTTCCTCTAAAAAGAACTCTTCCTGCTGCGGCATTTCTTCTTCTGCGTTAAATTCAATACGGAACAACAGTTTGAAAAGTCGTTCCCGCAATTCTCTTCTACTCATAATTTTCGTCCTATTGGTATTTATGATTATTTATTCTGTACATTCACTCCGGCGATACGGACATTCACATCAGTCACTTCAAGCCCGGTCATGTTTTCAATGGCAGATTTTACTCTGTCCTGTACCTTCTGGGAGACAGCCGGAATGTTATAGCCATACTCTACAAGGAGGGCCACGTCTGTTTTCACCTTCTTGCCGGTCACATAAACCTTAACGCCCTTGGTAAGACTCTTCACGCCGACCTTATCAAGCAGTTCATTTCCGACATTGCCTGCCATGGCACCTACGCCTTCGACCTCCATGCAGGCAAGTCCTGCAATCATGGCAACCACATCATCGGCAATTTTTACAGTTCCTAAATTAATATCCTCTTCCAACACATAGTTGTTATTTTCCATCTTCTTTTCCATCCTGCTTAGTCCTTTCTTAAATCCTGTCATATATGAACTACATTATCTTTTATCATAGCAAAATTTCCGTTATTTTACAACCAGAAGCTCAAATCTAATTGTTCCACATTTTCCGCATAAGAAACTGTCCCGGTATCCGGATTCAGGAACTCGAAAATCCCCTGTTCCTCAATCAAAAACCTCCGGATCTCTTCATAGACCTCCCGGCTGCTGCACTTCAGGGTCACATAGCTGTTCTGCTCCTCATACGCCCTCGCAAACACATCCGCAATCCGGTCTTTGGAAAGCTCTGTGAAGTACAGTCCTTCCCTCACGTAATAATTGTCGGTCATGGCCATACATACCGGAACCGGAACCACCTCTTCAATCGTATGGGTCTTCGATAGCTGCTCGGTCGTCACACACAGATAATCATAGTTAATCGGCGGCAGGCTTCCCGCATTCTGGATGCTTCCTTCCGTCATCTGATAGGACGCATCTCCCCACGTGGTATCCATAAAATAGTTCTCACCATCCAGATTCACAAGATTCCAGGCATGTCCCTCCCCGTTCTGTACCGTTCCCATAATGAGGGTTGCTTCAATACCTGCCTTCTGGAGCAGATACTGGGTTGCCTTGGCATAGCCCTGACAGACACTCCGGTGCGTAATGAATACGGAACAGATATTCTGGTTATCCGGTGCATCGGCATCATACTCGGTATTCTCAATGAGGTATTCATAAATGTACCGGGCAATGGCATACTGGGAACCGTCTCCTGTCGGGAGGGATGCAAAACATTGGTTTACATAACTGTCAATAAACTGTTTCTTCGCTTCGATCGTCTCCGGCGTCATGCTATAGGTTCCGGACAAGGTCACCATTTTCAGTTCCTCCCCGAGCGCATACCGGGTAAGCGTATAGCCTTCCACATAAAAGATCTCTGGATGATCATTTAAGACGCACTGAAAGACCTTCTCTACCTCCTCAGAATCGGTCGTGGAAATCTGGATATCCTCCAGACGTTCCTGAAGAATATAAAGGATCTCTCCATAAAGCTTCTGTTCCGGTTCCGAAAGGCGGTTATAATGGAAGGACTGTGTCTGCTCTTCCTTAAGTCCCTTAACCGCTTCAGCCGGTGCCTGTTCCACGTCTTCAAGCTCTCTTGCGGAAACTGCTCCGGAATCCTCGTCCCTTAACAGCACCTGCTCTTCGTTATTCAGTTGTAAATAATCCCTTAAATCCCGGGCCAGTTCCTCATAACTGCATCCGTTAAGCAAAAGTGCGGCGGTAAGCAGTCCTGTTATGAAAAGTCCGCGTAAGGATTTTCCGTTTCGATCCTTCATTTAGTTTCGTCCAAATTCGGATAACACCAATCCTTCATTCCGATCCAGTGTCATTCCCACGCTCCATGCATTGACAAAGAGTAACAATGGATTCCCTTTCAGATCCTTGATCTTCTTCATGTCAGAGGTTCCGACAAGCTTCGTCAGATCCAGATCTTTATTTTCAATCCAGCGGATATGCTCATAAGGAAGCGGCTCAAGCCGGATCTCTACGTTATATTCATTCTCCAGACGATATTTCAAAACATCGAACTGCAGGACGCCAACGACTCCGACAATAATCTCTTCCATACCGGTGTTAAACTCCTGGAAAATCTGGATGGCGCCTTCCTGTGCAATCTGGGTGATTCCCTTCACGAACTGCTTCCGCTTCATGGTATCCACCTGACGCACTCTCGCAAAATGCTCCGGTGCAAAGGTCGGTATGCCTTCATACTGGAACTGCTCCTTCGGCATACATAAGGTATCCCCGATGGAGAAAATTCCCGGATCAAACACACCGATAATATCTCCTGCATAAGCTTCCTCTAAGATCTTACGTTCGCTCGCCATAATCTGCTGCGGCTGGGACAGACGCATCACCTTACCGCCCTGTACATGCTTCACTTCCATGTTGGCATCGTATTTGCCGGAACAGATCCGCATAAAGGCGATACGGTCGCGGTGTGCCTTATTCATGTTCGCCTGAATCTTGAATACAAAGGCAGAAAAATCATGGTTCACCGGATCAATCAGTCCGACGTCTGCCTTACGTGGAAGCGGCGTTGTCGTCATTTCAAGGAAATGCTGTAAAAAGAATTCCACACCAAAGTTCGTGAGTGCGGATCCGAAAAATACCGGGGTCAGCTCTCCGGCCTGTACCAGATCCAGATCAAACTCCGCACTGGCACCATCAAGCAGTTCGATTTCATCGGTCAGACTCCCTGCTGCCTCTTCTCCGATCACACTGTCCAAATGCGCCCTGTCATCTAAAGAAACCTCCAGTGTTTCCCCTTCCTTCGTTCCCTTCTCAGTATCGGAATAGGTGATGACGCATTTTCTTTTGCGGTCATACACTCCCTTAAAACGCTTACCGGAACCGATCGGCCAGTTTACGGGACAGGTGGCAATGCCAAGCTCCTTCTCAATCTCATCGAGAAGTTCAAACGTATCGTTGGCATCCCGGTCCATTTTATTAATAAAGGTAAAAATCGGAATCTTACGCATGACACAGACCTTAAACAACTTTCTGGTCTGTGCCTCGACACCCTTTGACGCATCGATCACCATGACCGCAGAGTCCGCTGCCATCAGGGTACGGTATGTGTCCTCTGAGAAGTCCTGATGTCCCGGGGTATCCAGAATGTTGATGCAGAATCCGTCATATTCAAACTGCAAAACAGAAGATGTTACGGAAATACCTCTTTCCTTTTCAATTTCCATCCAGTCCGAAACGGCATGTCTTGCGGTTGCCTTACCCTTTACACTTCCGGCGAGGTTGATTGCTCCTCCGTATAAAAGGAATTTCTCGGTCAGGGTTGTCTTACCGGCATCCGGGTGGGAAATAATGGCAAATGTTCTTCTTCTGTTGATTTCCTTTTCGTAATTACTCATAATACTGATTCTCCTGCTATATTTCCTTTTATGGAAAGCTCATGGAGCACTGTGGCTCCGATATCCGCAAAGGTCTTTCGTGTGCCCAGGTTTCTGGGACTTAAATTCTTTCCATACATGACAAGCGGTGTATGTTCCCGGGAATGATCCGTGGAACAGGTATACCCCGGATCACAGCCATGATCGGCCGTAATCATCAAAAGGTCATCCTCCCGCATCTTTGCCATAATCCCAGGGAGTGCTTCATCGAAAGCCGTAAGAGCCTTCGCGTAGCCTTCGATATCATTCCGGTGTCCGTAAAGCATGTCAAAATCCACCAGATTGATAAAGCACAGGCCTTCAAAATCCTGATCCAGATAGGAAAGGGTCTTGTCGATTCCGTCGGCATTGCCCTTCGTATAAACAAAATGGGTAAGTCCTCTTCCTGCAAAGATGTCATGGATCTTGCCGACTCCGATCACGTCTTTGCCTGCATGCTTTAATACATCCAGCATCGTGTCCTTCGGAGGCTCTAACGAAAAGTCATGGCGGTTCGTTGTTCTTGTGTAATCCCCGTTACTTCCGACAAAGGGACGGGCAATCACTCTTCCAACACCATGCTCTCCCGTAAGGATCTTCCGTGCAATCCGGCAGTCCTCATACAACTCCTCTAACGGAACCACCTCTTCATGTGCTGCAATCTGGAAAACGCTGTCCGCAGATGTATACACAATGAGCTTTCCGGTTTTTACATGCTCATCCCCGTACGCTTTGATCACTTCCGTACCGGAATAGGGCTGATTGCATAAAACACCTCTCCCTGTCTTTCGTTCAAATTCCTGAAGCACGCTTTCGGGAAAGCCATGAGGATAAACAGGTAAGGGCTTTTCGGAAATAACACCGGCAATCTCCCAGTGACCGATCGTGGTATCCTTTCCTTTGGAACGCTCTGTCATTCGTCCATAGACACCAATCGGATCCGGGGCCGGTTCTGCCCAGTCCTTCACACCATCGATATTAAACAGCCCCAGCTTTTTCATATTGGGCATATGAAAAGAGGGACTTGTTGCAGCCGACCGCAGTGTATTCGTTCCTACATCCCCGAAATCTGCGGCGTCTTCCGAAGCCCCTATTCCCACACTGTCCAAAACAATCAAAAAGACTCTTTTCACCTGGTATCCCTCTCTTTCTTCATTATTCTGTAATAGGATACCACATTTTAGAAATTATAGCACCAAAAACTTCATCAAAAAAATGTTTACTATTACTGCTGCGCAAGGGTACTGATGACAATGGCCTCCGGGTTCATTCCCGTTTTGCGGACAACAATATCCTCAATCTGCGCGCGCTGTGCTTCCGTAAGCTCTGCGGTATTCACAACCACATCTACCATATCATCGGTGATGCTGACAACCACATCCTCAAAGCCTTTTGCTTCAAGCAGGATTTCTGCGGCAGTTTCCTTTTCGGCAACGTCCGTAAGTGCAATCATTCCTTCAATTGCTTCCTGCTTCTGCTCCTCGGCAATGTTGGTATTGTTGATGATTTCAAGGAAGGTTTCCTTACTCTTTGCCCTGGTCTGTTCCTTTAAAAGTTTGGCTCCCGAAAGACTGTCCATGCCTGCCACACTGGTAAAAACCGCTTCGCCGGGTACATCCCCTGTGATCTCTTCCACACTGTCAGAGCCCGCTTCCAGATCCGTGCTTTCATTATCCACCGTAATATCCTCTGCCAGAATATCATCCATGGACTGCTCCAGATAATTATCCTCCTCCAACACAAGCTCCGAATCCATGCTCTGAATATCCTCATACTGCGGATCCTCTCCGGTTACCTTCGCTGTCTCGACCGTGTCCGATCCGGTTGTCACAATTTCTTCCTGTGTAATCCTGTTTCCGGCAAAATTCAAGTAGCCGGCAACCGCAATCATCAGTGCAAGCGCGGTAATCATCACCTGATTCTTCTTCACCATATTCTTCAAACCATGTCTCCTTTTTTGCTTATATCATTTTAGCTATTTTAATTTTATGTGCCTCCAGTCCAAATAATGCCTGAATTACTTCAGATATATTTTTTGCCACTTTCCCGTTTGCCGCTCCCTTAGCGCACACCACCACACCTTCAATTTCCATCGTGGAAGCAGACGAATAATAGGTATTCCGCGTCGATGGCTTTAGGGTAATCATGACCTTGTTTTCGCCCACTCCTTCCATGGTTGAAAGCAGCTCCTCTAAAGAATGCTCCAATGATACCACGTAAGTCTCCCGCGTATCTTCTGTGCTTGTACTTCCCCCGTAGTCGAGAAACGACAAGGCACTGTCTGTCATGCTGCTCTTTGTGCCTGTTCCTGTGCTTCTGCTTTTCTTTTCTACCGGCCACGCCGCTACCAGGAGTAAAACGCCAAGCAAGAGAATCACCAGAAAGTTTTCTTTTCTCCAGCGGAGTTTTTTTAGAAAACTGCCGGTTTCTTTCTGCTCTCCTTCTTCCTGTTGAAGCTTATTTTCCTTCTCCCTGTCCGTCATCATTTTCCACCTCTTTCCCCGTTGGCTGTTCCTGCTCCTGTGCGACCTGCTCCGCAACATACTGTGTCATATGCTCATATAAATTCCCTGTTTCACTCTGTATGGAAGAGGGAAGCTCCCTCACCGACAATTCCACACAAAGCTGATCCACATTGGCCTGCATCTCCTCCCGCACCTCATTACCGGACACCAGGGACAGAAGCGGCTGGGTAATCTTCAGAATCAGAATCAGGGAAACCAGTACCCGTACATACTTGGCATAGGCCTCCTCCGGCACAAGCACCATTAAAATCTGCGCAATTAATAAGAAGATACAGGCATTTTTGATTGCTTCGAGCATCTCTTCTCCTTTCAAACCATCACTGAATAGGCAACCACCGCAATCACGATAAAGAACAGGGCTATGGACGTAAACACACAACGCAGAACCAGAAAGCAGCCCTCCCCGATATGGTTGGCGCAGTCTGAAATCCGTTTGTCACTGATCATCCCTGTAATCGCCGCAGAAAGCTTCACACTGCAGGCAAGCACCCCGATCTTCACAACAGGTATGAGACAGATCGAAAGAAGCAGAACCAGTAAAAACACTCCGAAGCTGTTTTTGACTAAAACTGCCGCTCCAAGCAGAAGCTCTGTCACACCGCCGGTCAGTCCACCAATCCCCGGAATTGCCGAAACTGCTTTATGGATTGCTGTATTCTTAAGGCTGTCTACCACCGGAACAATCATCGACTGAATCAGGCTGAGTCCCGTAATAAGAAAGAGCACGACTTTCAGGGTAACAAGCACCGATTTTTTTAACAGTTCCAACAGCAGCGTAAGCCTCTCCTCAGCCCATAGTCCGTTTAGAATTCCAAGAATCATATAACTGTATGCAATTGGAAGAAGAGCCTTACTGACAAACGATTCCACGAAATAAATCACAAGCAGCATTACCTGATAATACACCACCGCCGTTCCCGTGCCATTGGCTGCTCCTACCGAAATGAAGTACACCGGAATAAATGTCTTTACAAAATCCAGAATCAGTGTAAAAACCTGCGTGGTAATCGTACTGATCTTCGTCATCACAAGTACCAGAATTCCTACCAGCATCATATACAACAGATAAAATGCAATTTTTTCCTGTCGTGTACCCGCGAACAGATCGGCAAATCCGGTAAAAAAAGAAGAAGAAATGCCAAGCACCAGCACATACAAAAATACCTGCCTTGCAAACGGCAGTTCTCCAAAAAGTTTCCCTTTGATCTGCTGCCAGAAAAGCCTCAGTACCTCCTGTACCTTTCCATCCATCAGCATTTTGATGATTCCGTCTACATGAATCGAAAGATCCGGGAAATACATGGCAAGCTCTTCATCCAGTCCCGTGAGATCATAATCCTCCAGCATCACCGCCAGATAGTTGTCCACTTCATTGCTTAACTGCATTTGCTGTTCCTGTATTTGCTGTTCCTGCATTTGCTGTTGCTGTATTTGTTGTTCCTGCTCCTGTTGATACTTTCCAGCATGCACTTCGAGGTTTGGCACGAGTATGCCAAGCACCAGTGCGCATATGATTACCCTGTTTTTCATACGATCACCCAACCGAAAGTGCTCCGATATTCTCAATCACGGTGGCCAGCACCGGAAGTCCCATCACAAGCACGGAGATTTTGCCAAACACCTCGATCTGTCCTGCCACAGCTCCAAATCCGGCATCCTTACATACCAGAGAACTGAAATTGCACAGATAGGTGATCCCGACTGCCTTCACAAGATACAGAATATATGTCTCGCTTCCCTTAAGGTATTGGGAAAGAGCCTCTACTCTTCCTACCAGATGTACCATCTGATCCATACAGAACCAGAAGATCAGAAGACAGATCGTGACGCCGATGTAAAGTCCGTACTCGGTTTTTTCGCTCTTAAACTGTAACGCAAGCAAAACCCCAAGTACCCCGATCATTCCGATTTTCATTACACTCATCGCTTTCCTCCTTTATCCAATCGAAAACAGATCCTGCATCATGACAAACAGATCATAAATATAAGGAATCAGCCACATTAAAACCAGCACCAGTCCTGCCAGGGAACACAGAAACGCCTGATCCTCCCTGCCACTGTGCTTTAACACCTGATTCAATATGGTAATCAGTATTCCAACTGCAGCAATCTTAAAAAGTATTGAAACGGTCATGTTCGATCCTTCCTATAAAAAGAGTATGGAAAGCAGCACACCTCCTGCCACACCCACGCTCATGATCATTTTGCTTCTGCTCTTTTGTTCCTGTTGCAGACCCTCAATTCCTTCCTCCAGCTCCCGCCGGATTTCACTGAGACTTTCTGCCTGTGCCTGTCCCTTTAAAAAGCCCTGCTTCGTCGGGAAGGCAAGCAGCCATTCCTGCTCCTTTTGTTTTAATCCGCTTTTCTTAAGGGAAAGCTCTAACTCCTCCTTCCAGATCACGGCAAGGTCCTGTCCACCTTCCTCCATCCGCTGTGCAATCCGTCCAAACTCCTGCTGGAAACAAAGCTCTTCTTTAAAGGAAAGCTTTCTTAAGATTTCCGGAATCGGCAGCTTCCCATAGGAAATCTGAAATTCCATGTATTCGTAAACACCACGGATTCGTTTTAGCAACGTAAGACGCATCCGGTATTCCCTGCAGATACTCACCGAAAATCCAAGGGCTCCCAGCATGATAAGAAGACTTCCTATAACGGCACTCATAACACCGCCTCCTGCAGCAGTTCTTTTCTTTTATCATAAATTCTTACAATGCGCTTCCGGTCCTTAAAGGTGAGTAACAGGAACCTTCCAAATAATTGCTCAATTTTTCCCAGCTTGTCTCTCACATCCTCCATGGAATACCCATGCATGGTCGCCAGTACCCCGATTCCACAGACTGCAATCCTTTGAAGTGCTGCAAGATCCTCCTCGCTTCCGATCTCGTCTACGGCAATCACCCGCGGCGTCATCGAACGCATGAGAAGCATCATGCCCTCCGTTTTCGGACAGGCATCCAGTACATCCGTCCGGATCCCTACCTGATTCTGCGGAATTCCCTGATAGCTTCCTGCAATCTCTGACCGTTCATCCACGACCGCTACCTGCTGTCCTTTCCTTTCCTTCGTTCCATCCGATACCTGACGAATCAGGTCCCGCAGCAATGTGGTTTTTCCGCATCCGGGTGGTGAAACAATCAGCGTATTGTACAGTTCTTCCTGGTCAAACAAATACGGCAATACCGGATCTGCCATTCCTAAAATTTCATGTGAAATCCGGATGTTTAAGAACCGGATATAAGAAAGATTCCGCAGGCTTCCATCTGTATTCAGAATCACCTTTCCGGCAAACCCGATCCGGTGTCCCCCCTGTACCGTAAGGAATCCCTGCCGGAGTTCGTTTTCAAATGCATAAAGCGAATAGTTACAGATCTGGTTCACAATGCTCTCGATTTCCTGTGCCGTAATCTGCCATGCGCCGTTCCGATCCGTAAGACACATCCCTCCCGGTGACAGAAAGTATTCACATCCCTCCCGGATGATCCGGCACGGACAGTTTGTCCCCAGGCGGATTTCATTTAAATGTTCCGGATTCTCAAGAACCGGTTTCATTCTCCCTTTCAGTCCATCCGGAAACAATGAAAGAATCTCGTCCCTTTTTCCCATAAAAAAACAACTCCTCATCTTGTCCTTAAGACATTATATGAAGAGCTGTCTGATTTATTACTTCTATTCGATTTGTGACGTGATCCGATTAGTTCTGTGCTACATCCTTCATGGAGAAGCTCATTCTGCCCATCTTATCCTTACCAAGGCATACTACGGTAACCTTATCACCAAGGGTTAAGACATCTTCTACATGATTGATTCTTTCCTTAGCGATCTTGGAAATATGAACCATACCTTCCTTACCGGGCGCGAACTCGATGAATGCACCGAATTCCTTAATGCTGACAACAATACCCTGGAAGATCTGTCCTTCCTGATAATCGGTAACGATGGTCTTGATGTACTCGATGGCCTTGTCCATCATTTCCTTATCGGTACCGCATACGGATACCTTACCGTCATCGGTAATATCAATCTTCACGCCGGTACGGGCAATGATCTCATTGATGGTCTTACCACGCTGACCAACCACATCACCGATCTTCTCAGGATCAATATTGATAGAGATGATCTTCGGAGCGTAAGGTCCAACCTCTTTACGAGGCTCTGCAATGGCTTTCTTCATGCAGTTATCCATGATGAAAAGTCTTGCTTCACGACATCTTGCAATCGCACCTTCCACGATCGGTCTGGTCAGACCATGAATCTTAATATCCATCTGGATTGCGGTAATACCTTCGGTTGTACCGGTTACCTTAAAGTCCATATCGCCGAAGAAGTCTTCGAGTCCCTGGATATCGGTTAACAGTACGAAATCGTCATCGGTTTCACCGGTAACCAGACCACAGGAAATACCTGCAACCATCTTCTTAATCGGAACACCCGCAGCCATCAGGGACATACAGGATGCACAGGTAGAAGCCATGGAAGTGGATCCATTGGATTCAAAAGTCTCGGATACGGTACGGATTGCATAAGGGAATTCATCCTCAGAAGGAAGTACGGGAATCAGAGCTCTCTCTGCCAGTGCGCCGTGTCCGATTTCTCTACGTCCGGGTCCTCTGGAGGGCTTTGTTTCACCTACAGAGTAGGACGGGAAATTGTAGTGGTGCATATATCTCTTGCTTACTTCGTTTTCATCAAGACCGTCGATCTTCTGCTGTTCGGATAATGGCGCTAAGGTACATACGTTACAGATCTGGGTCTGTCCACGGGTAAACATGGCGGAACCATGTACTCTCGGGATAATGTCAACTTCTGCTGCAAGAGGACGGATCTGGGTGATCTCACGTCCGTCCGGACGCTTGTGATCTTTCAGGATCATCTTACGGACGGTCTTCTTCTGATACTGGTAAATAGCTTCTCCTAATACGGCAAGCCATTCTTCGTTATCTGCAAAAGCTTCCTCTAACTTCTCGGTAATTTGACGGATATTTTCTTCACGAACCTGCTTCTCATCGGTGAATACAGCTTCTTCCATCTGTGCGGGAGTTACGATTTCCTTCATTGCTGCAAACAGTTCTTCCGGAATTGCACAACTTGTATATTCATGCTTCGGCTTACCAACCTCTGCAACCATCTGGTCGATAAATGCAATAATGGTCTGGTTTACTTCATGCGCCTTATAGATGGCTTCAATCATCTTCTCTTCCGGAATCTCATTTGCTCCGGCTTCGATCATGATAACCTTTTCTCTGGTAGAAGCAACGGTAAGATTTAAGTCACCATTCTTCCACTGTTCCTGGGAAGGATTGATCACAAATTCACCATCAATCATACCAACCTGAGTCATTGCACAGGGACCGTCAAACGGGATATCGGAAATGCTGGTGGCAATGGCTGCACCGATCATGGCAACCAGCTCCGGACGGCACTCCGGATCCACGCTCATAACCATATTGTTCAAGGTAACATCATTACGATAATCCTTCGGGAATAAGGGACGCATCGGACGGTCGATGACACGGCTTGTCAGAATTGCATTCTCAGAAGCCTTTCCTTCTCTCTTATTAAATCCACCGGGGATTTTGCCTACGGCATACATCTTTTCTTCATACTCAACACTCAGCGGGAAAAAATCAATTCCGTCTCTGGGCTTGTCTGATGCGGTTGCGGTACACAGTACGGTGGTATCACCATAATGCATGAATGCGCATCCGTTTGCCTGCTTGCCGACACGGTTGACATCAACGCTTAAGGTACGGCCTGCAAGTTCCATTGAAAACGTCTTGTACATAGTTTCTCTCCTTTTCTCTTCTCGTTCCTGTACATGTGGAACATGTTACTGCACAGCAGTATAAAAATTTAAAAAGGCGGAGCTTTTATTGATGCTCCGCCTTCAACTACCAAATTACTTTCTGAGACCAAGTTTCTCGATCAAAGCACGGTATCTCTCGATGTCTTTGCTCTTTAAGTAGCTTAAAAGACCACGTCTCTGACCTACCATTTTGAACATACCGCGTCTGGAATGATTATCCTTCGGATGCTCCTTTAAATGCTCAGTAAGCTCTGCAATTCTTGCAGATAAAACTGCGATCTGAACTTCCGGTGAACCTGTATCACCTTCAAATCTCGCATATTCCTTCATAATAGCTGTTTTCTTTTCTTTAGAAATCATCGTTTCTATCTCCTTCCATGATTAACCGCCTGATACTAAGAATGGGTCGGAGTGTCCCAACGAGATCATTCTCTGATTCTGAGTATCGGCTAAACTCATACTCAAGCATCATATCACAAAACAGATGCCGTGTAAAGGGGTAAATTTAGTCTTACATAAATCTAATCCTGTAAAACTCTTACCATTTTCGCCGGTGTACGGTAATTGTAATTGGAAATCCGGATACCGGTTTTCGGGTTACTTGCATGGATAACCTGTCCGCCACCAATGTAGATTGCCACATGGTTAATGCTTCCACCCTTTGCATAGAAGATCAGATCGCCTGCCTTTAATTCGGAAGCAGATACGGTTGTTCCCATCTTCGACTGTGCCTGGGAGGAATGCGGCAAAGTCACACCATACTTTTTAAAAACACTTAAGACAAATCCGGAACAGTCCGCTCCGCTTGTCAGGCTTGTACCACCCCAGACATAAGGATTTCCGAGGAACTGCTTTGCATACTGGCAAAGATCCACACGGACATCGGATACGCCCTGTCCGTATAGCAGCTCCGTCATTGTAATTGCTGTCTGTAAGTCTGACTTTAACTCAACATAATCCCTGGAAACAAAAACCTCTTCGTCATCCAGATAGACCTTGACCCACTGATCGTTATATAACTCTGCAACCTGAAGTTCTTCTCCCTGTGCCACCTGTGTCACCACATCGGCATCGGTGTTGGGCTGTTCCCGGATATTCAAACCATCCGAAGAAGCAACGGCAACGGTACTTGCCAGTTCTTCGCCCTTCTTCTTTGCATTGTAACCGGTCAGAAGATATTCTTCCTTCACATATCCTTCTACCTTGCCGGAGGTGATATGTGCCCAGCCGTCTTCACTTTCCAGAACCTCGCAGGCAGCATCCTTCGGAAGCTTGCCAACAAGTTTTCCGCTCTCATCCGGTGTCTCACGGATATTTAAGTTATTCTCCTGTACGTTGCAGAGCCCCAGATTCGTGTAGCCCCACATAGCACCCTTTGCTTTCTCTGCAAGTGCCTTATATTCATCTACCGTAAGTGTGGATACAAACAGATCCTCCACACCTGCCGTCATCAATTCTTCCGATGCAACACTCTGTGTCTCTTTCGTAACGGTTTCCGCAGCCTGTCCATCCATAGACAGTAATAAAAATACAGATGCAGAAAGACAGATGCCCTGTAAAATTGATCGTTTCAAAATAAACCTCCAAGTTTTGCGTTTATTACGCATTTGTTACAAATTTATTACAACGATCACATTATAGCAGTAAATTTAACACCTGTCAAATGCGGTAAAAGTTCAGCCATGCAGAAATGAATATACAAGCTGCCCGTGGGAGCTTGCTCACAAAGGGCAGCTTGTATATTCATTTCTATAGGGCGGACGCCCGACATGAAATAAG
>USDI01000008.1 GCA_900553305.1 uncultured Lachnospiraceae bacterium | reverse complement strand
CAATAGGAGCCGGTAAGTTCTCACGGCTGATCCCCGTTAAAGGATAACGCTTTCGATCAGATAGATGGAAGTTGATGGAAGTGTTTTGAGTGAGAAACAAAGGTGGTACCGCGTAAAATGACGCCCTTTACAGAATTCGTTCTGTGAAGGGCATTTTTCATGTAGAGCACTTAGTGAAGCCGAGCTGAAAGCGAAGGCTGAGCTTAGTGCGAACGGTACCTGTGCATTTAATGAGAACGAGCTAAAGGCGAAGTTCGAGTTTAGTGCAGCAGGTAAATGTAATATTTTGAGAAAATATATCAGTATAACGAAAAAAGGAGAACATGATGAGCAAAGAACTGGCAAAGACCTACGACCCCAAAGAAATGGAAGATCGTATTTATGAAAAGTGGCTTGCAAAGAAGTACTTTCATGCAGAAGTAGATCACAGCAAGACCCCATTTACGATTGTAATTCCGCCCCCAAACATTACCGGACAGCTCCATATGGGACATGCACTGGATAATACCATGCAGGATATTCTGATCCGTTATAAGAGAATGCAGGGCTACAATGCACTGTGGCAGCCCGGAACCGACCATGCAAGTATTGCAACCGAGGTCAAGATCATTGAAACCCTGAAGAAGCAGGGCATTGACAAGCATGATCTGGGAAGAGAAGGCTTCCTTGAGAGAGCCTGGGAATGGAAGAAGGAATACGGTGGAAGAATCATCGAGCAGTTAAAGAAATTAGGCTCTTCCTGTGACTGGGACAGAGAACGTTTCACCATGGATGAGGGCTGTAACAAGGCCGTTACCGAAGTGTTCTGCAAGATGCATGAAAAGGGCTGGATTTACAAGGGCAGCCGTATTGTCAACTGGTGTCCGGTATGTAATACCTCCATTTCCGATGCCGAGGTAGAGTATGAGGAGCAGGCAGGCCATTTCTGGCACATTAAGTATCCTCTGATTGAGGATGACGGAAGTGTAAGCACAACGAAGTTTATCGAGTTTGCAACCACACGTCCGGAAACCATGCTGGGTGATACCGCAGTTGCCGTAAACCCGGATGATGACCGTTATAAGGATCTGGTTGGCAAGAAGCTTCTTCTTCCCATTGTAAACCGTGAGCTTCCGGTGATTGCCGATTCTTATGTAGATATGGAATTTGGTACCGGTGTTGTTAAGATTACTCCGGCACATGACCCGAACGACTTTGAGGTCGGAAAGCGTCATAACCTTCCGGAAATCAATATTTTAAATGATGATGCAACCATTAATAAAAACGGCGGCAAGTTTGAGGGTATGGACCGCTATGCAGCAAGAGATGCCATCGTGAAGGAACTCGATGAGATGGGACTTTTAGTACGCATTGAGGATTACAGCCACAATGTCGGTACACATGACCGTTGTAAGACCACCATTGAGCCGATGATCAAGCAGCAGTGGTTCGTAAAGATGGATGAGCTCATTAAGCCTGCGGTAGAAGCCGTTAAGAATGGTGAGATTGAGCTGATTCCGAAGCGTATGGAAAAGACCTATTTTAACTGGACCGACAATATCCGTGACTGGTGTATCAGCCGTCAGCTCTGGTGGGGACACCGGATTCCGGCTTATTACTGTGATGAGTGTGGAGAAATTGTGGTTGCCAAGGAAATGCCGAAAGTCTGCCCGAAGTGCGGATGCACCCACTTTACACAGGATCCGGATACCCTGGATACGTGGTTTTCTTCTGCATTATGGCCGTTCTCAACCTTAGGCTGGCCGGAGCAGACCGAAGACCTCAAATATTTCTATCCGACCGATGTACTGGTAACCGGATATGATATTATTTTCTTCTGGGTAATCCGTATGATCTTCTCGGGTTATGAGCAGATGGGCGAGCGTCCGTTCAAGACCGTATTGTTCCATGGTCTGGTTCGTGACTCCCAGGGACGGAAGATGAGTAAATCCCTTGGCAATGGTATCGACCCGCTGGAGATTATTGATCAGTATGGCGCAGATGCACTGCGTCTTACCCTGATTACCGGTAATGCGCCCGGTAATGATATGCGTTTCTACTATGAAAGAGTAGAATCCAGCAGAAACTTTGCAAACAAGATCTGGAATGCATCCCGTTTCATTATGATGAATATGACAGAGGATTTTGACATACCTTCTGCTGATACCAATCCGGAAGAACTGCAGCTTGCCATAGCAGATAAATGGATTCTTTCCAAATTTAACAGACTGGTTAAGGAAGTTACCGACAATATGGACAGCTTCGAGCTTGGTATTGCTGTTCAAAAGGTATATGATTTCATTTGGGATGAATTCTGTGACTGGTACATTGAAATGGTAAAACCCCGTCTGTACAATTCCGATGACAAGGAAAACAAGACGGCAGCGCTCTGGACATTGAAGAGTGTATTAATCAATGCATTAAAGCTGCTTCATCCTTATATGCCGTTTATTACAGAAGAAATCTTCTGCACCTTACAGTCCGAGGAAGAATCCATTATGATTTCCAAGTGGCCGGAATATCAGACGGCATGGAATTTTGAACGTGAGGAAAAGGGCATAGAGCTTATAAAGGAAGCTGTTCGTGGAATCCGTAATGTACGGACCAAGATGAATGTTGCTCCGGGCAAAAAGGCAAGTGTGTATGTGGTTACCGAGAATCAGGAACTGAAGCAGGCACTGGAGGACGGAAGGCTTGTATTTGCTTCCCTGTCCTGTGCATCAGAGGTTACCCTGCAACAGGATAAGACCGGAATTACAGATGATATGGTATCTGTTGTAATCTTAAATGCAACGATTTATATGCCGTTTGCAGAGCTTGTGGATATCCGGCAGGAAATCGAGCGTCTTGAAAAGGAAGAGAAGCGTCTTTCAGGAGAGCTTGCCCGTGTCAACGGCATGCTGAACAATGAGCGTTTCATGTCCAAGGCTCCGGAAGCCAAGGTGGCAGAAGAGCGTGAGAAGCTTGTGAAGTATACCCAGATGATGGAGCAGGTAAAGGAACGTCTTGCACAGCTTAGGAAATAGGCAGGAACTATGGGACAGGTGACCTATGAAGAGGCCTGTGAGTATATTCTTGACATCCCGAAGTTTGCCGGCAAGCATACGCTGGCAGATACGAAGGAAATGTTAGGGCGGCTGACAGGAAGCAGAATAGAAAGTAAAATCATTCATGTAGCAGGCACAAACGGGAAGGGTTCCGTTTGTGCCTACTTGCAGTCCATCCTGCGGACAGCAGGTTTTCATGTGGGAATGTTCATTTCCCCACACCTTGAAACCATGCGGGAGCGGATTTTATATGATGGGGAAATGATTCCGCAGGAATCGTTTGTAAAGGCATTTGAGCTTGTCAGGGAAGAAAGTGACAGGCAGAAGGAAAAGCATCCTTCCTTTTTTGAGTTTCTGTTCCTGATGGGCATGTGTTATTTTAAGGAAAAAGAACCGGACTATATCATTCTGGAAACCGGACTTGGCGGCCGGCTGGATGCAACGAACTGTATTGCAAAGCCAAAGCTTTGTGTAATTACGGAAATCGGCTTTGACCATATGCAGTATCTTGGTAATACCCTTGTGGAAATTGCAGGGGAAAAGGCAGGAATTATAAAGCCGGGAACGCCGGTTGTTTATCTGGATAAGCGGGAAGAAACGAGCCGGGTGATTGAGCAGACGGCAGCGGGACTGGAAACACCTGCCATTGCTGTCAAAAAAAGTCAGATCGGGCGTCCGGTTATGCGAAAGAAAAGCATTGATTTTTCTTTCAGTAATGGGTATTATAGATATGATAACCTGATACTTCGGACAACGGCGGCTTATCAGACAGAGAATGCTTCTGTGGCATTGGTGGCTGCACGTTCGTTAAAGGAAGAACGGATTGTCGATGAAGCAATCCGGAAGGGACTATATGACGCGTTCTGGCCGGGACGGATGGAAGAGATTCTTCCCCGTGTTTTTTTGGACGGAGCGCATAACGAAGACGGAATTGAAGCATTTCTTCAGTCAGTTTCGGCATCGGCAGAGGAAGAGCCAAAGAAGGGAAAAAGACTGTTATTGTTCGGCGTTGTCGCGGACAAGCAGTATGATAAGATGATTGGCAGAATTGCCGCATCGCAGCTTTTTTCCCATATTGCGGTTACGGTGCTTGCATCGGACAGAAGTGCTTCTATTGATAAACTTAAGGTTGCCTGGGCACAATATAAAACTGCCGATTGCAGCTTTCATGAAAGCGCAGAAGAAGCATTTCATTATATACAATCCATACAGAAAGAAGCAGATACGATTTATATTGCCGGGTCATTGTATTTGGTAGGTCAGATAAAGACCTTAGTAAGGAGAACACCGGATGATTGATTTTGAAGAGGAATTAAAGAAATTCCATCCGAGCCTTGAGGTTGAGGATGCGGAGGATGCTATATTTAATCAGGATTTAACAGATATGGCAGATATTTTGATTAAGATGATTGATAAGATGAAGCCTTCAGAGGAATAGGAGAAGCGGCATGATTTGTTATCGTTGTGGATGCCGTTTGTCAGAGAAGGATTTTTGTACCGGATGTGGCGCAGATGTAGGCTTATATAAGCGGATCATGTTTATGTCAAACCGCTTTTACAATGACGGTCTTGAAAGAGCAGCCGTCCGGGATTTATCCGGAGCTATGAACAGCTTACGGCAGAGTTTAAAATTTAATAAGAATAATATCGATGCCAGGAATTTACTGGGACTCATTTATTTTGAAACCGGTGAAGTGGTAGAGGCGTTAGGACAGTGGGTTATCAGCAAAAACCTCCGTCCGAACAAGAATATTGCGGATGATTATATTAATCTGTTGCAGACGAATCAGGCAAGACTCGATGGATTCAATCAGGCATTGAAGAAATACAACCAGTCGTTAGTGTATTGCCATCAGGACAGTAAGGATTTGGCGATTATCCAGCTTAAGAAAATTCTTTCGGTTAATCCGAAGTATCTTCGTGCACATCAGTTGCTTTCCCTGCTTTATATTGATGCAGAGGAATGGGAGAAGGCGCATAAGGAGCTTTTGAAGTGTGTCCAGATCGACGCAAACAATACGATGACGCTTCGTTATATGCGGGAAGTGAACCGGATGCTGGCACCGGAAGAGGGAGAGAAGAATATCCAGAAGAAGGTTACCTCGAATGGAGTGGTTCGTTACCAGAGTGGGAATGAAACCATTATCCAGCCGGTGAAGATGAAAGAAAACAAGGGAGTCTCTTCCCTGTTGAATTTAGGTATCGGGGTGGTAATCGGTGTTGCGATTGCCGCGTGTCTGATTTTACCTGCACGGATTCAAAGTGTGAAGGCCGATATCAATGCAGAGCTGCGTACGGTCAGTGAACAGTCGGATGCGAAGACGGCCACAATCGATGAGCTTGAGCAGCAGGTAACCAAGCTGACCGAGGACAATACGAAGCTTCAGCAGGAGCTTGGTTCCTATGAAGGAACGGATGGAACACTGCGGGCTTCCGATGCGCTGATGATGGCAGTAGATGCTTATCTGAAGGATAACACGGATATTGAAGGAATTGCCACCTATATGGAGGCTCTGGAAAGCGAAGAGCAGAGTGAAGATTTCGAAAAGTATAAGACCGATTCGTTTGATACCTTATATGAGGATCTGATGACGGTCGCAGGTCCCCAGCTGGCAGCCTATTATTATAACCGTGGTTATGACAATTACCGGGCAGAGGACTATGAAGCGGCGATTCCTGATCTGGAGCGTGCTTACCGTTATGATAATACGAATGGCGAGGCCCTGTTTTATCTTGGTAATTCCTACAGACGGAATAACCAGGAGGATAAGGCGAAGGAAATCTATGCACAGGTCATTGATAACTTCCCGGATACCGAGCGGGCAAGCCGGGCGGAGACGTATCTGGCAGAGATTAATAATGCGGAGTAGCAGTGAGACTGCGATAGCCATATAAAAAAATAGAGAGAATTTTACGAAAGAGAACAGACGGGAGTTTGTTCTCTTTTTCTGTTATTGAACTTGGTGCATTACACCTTTATTCCGGAGCTGATCTACGGAACTAAGAAGTTCTGTCTGTTTTGGAGAAGTTATTGCAATATGACGCAAACGGTCCAACGAGCCATCCGGGCTCGATTGTACCTGAATGGAACATCCGTGTCCCATTCTTGCTGATGCTGAACAAAACAGAGGAACTTCTAAGTTCCTGCGTAAGCTCCGGAATAAAGGTGTGATGCACCAGAAATATAGAATGAATTCAGGAATAAAAAGAAAGGGGAAGAAATATGGAGGATAGTTTTCAGGTGATAGAGAATTACCTCATGGTGAGAATGCCGGAGGAAATCGATCATCATAAATCAGTTTACATAAGTAAAAAGGCAGATGATTATATCATGCAGTCCGGGGTTGGAAATGTGGTCTTTGATTTTGAAGATACAAAATTTATGGACAGCTCCGGAATTGGAATCATCATTGGCAGATACAAGAAAATCTCTTATTTTGGCGGGAAGGTGTTCGTGATTAACACGGATACGCGGATTAAGAAAAGTCTGATGATATGTGGTTTACATAAAATTATTGAGATTATGGAGTAGAGAGGTGGACATGGATACGAAAATGAACACAGGTAAGGAAACAAAAAAGATGGTGAAAAATGAGATGGATCTGCGGTTTGATGCAAGGTCGGAGAACGAGGCTTTTGCAAGGGTGGCGGTTGCGGCGTTTGTGAGTGCCTTAAATCCGACGCTGGAAGAGATTTCGGACATTAAGACAGCGGTTTCCGAGGCGGTTACGAATGCGATCATCCATGGATATGAAATTTATGGAGTGGAGGAGGAAGAGCTTCTGGCAGAAAGAATAGTACACGGACTTGCAGTTATGCCACAGGTTTTCCTGCATGGCAGAATTGAGGGAGATGTGCTGGATCTGGTAATCCGGGATGAGGGCTGCGGAATTGCGAATATTGAGCAGGCGATGGAGCCGCTTTATACAACCAAGCCGGATCTGGACCGGTCGGGAATGGGCTTTTCCTTTATGGAGGCATTTATGGATGACCTGGAGGTGGAGTCGGTAGTTGGGCAGGGCACTACGGTACATATGAAAAAGAAACTGGGAACGACATCATGGATTGAGCAAGAGGAGTAGCCCATGGTGGATAATGCAGTACTGATTGAACGCGCACAGGCAGGAGAAAAGGAAGCACGTAAGGTACTGATTGAGCAGAATCTGGGACTGGTTCATCACATTGTGAAGCGGTTCACAGGAAGGGGAATTGAAGCGGAGGATCTGTTTCAGATCGGAACGATCGGACTGATGAAGTCCATTGATAAATTTGATACGCATTTTGAGGTGAAGTTTTCGACCTATGCGGTTCCGTTGATTGCCGGTGAAATCAAGCGGTTTCTGCGGGATGACGGGATGGTAAAGGTCAGCCGCAGCATCAAGGAAAACGGGATCCGTGTTTTTGCGGCAAGGGAAAAGCTTCTGAAGGAGAAGAACGGGGAACCGACATTAAATGAGGTGGCGCAGGCCACCGGGCTTACGGTGGAAGAGGTCGTAACGGCCATGGAAGCCAATCATCAGGTGGATTCCATCTACCGGTCTGTTTATGGAAAGGACGGGAAGGAGATTCTGCTGGTGGATCAGCTCAAGTCCCATGGAGAGGAAACGGAAGAGCAGATTATGAACCGGCTGATGGTACGGCAGCTTTTGAAGGATCTTGATGAAACGGAAGAAAAGCTCATCCGTATGCGATACTTCCAGAATAAAACACAGACGGTCGTGGCAAAGGAGCTGGGAATCAGTCAGGTGCAGGTGAGCCGGATGGAGAAGAAGATTCTGCTGCGATTGCGGGAGAGAATAAAATAAACTTGTCATAAAATGGTGAAACAGGTAAACTATAGAAAAAGAGTCATAAGGGAACAGAAAGATGAAAATAAAAGAAATCCGGGAAAAATACCCTTATTTATATGAAACACATCTGCATACGAAGGAGGCAAGTGCCTGTGCGAGAAGCTCTGCGCAGGAGATGGTACAGGCAGCGAAGGACTATGGTTATGCAGGAATTTTTGTTACGAATCACGCGTGGTATGGCAATACCAGTGTGGACCGGTCGCTGCCATGGGAAGAATGGGTGCATGGGTTCTGTGCCCCATTTTATACGGCAAAAGCGTATGGAGACAGAATAGGACTTTCCGTGTTCTTCGGATACGAGTCCTGTTATCAGGGAACGGAATTTCTGATTTACGGGGTAGATGAAGAATGGCTTCTGACCCATCCGGAAATTAAGGATGCCACGATTGCAGAGCAGTTACAGCTGGTGCGGGAGCATGGTGGACTGGTGATGCATGCACATCCTTTCCGCGAGGAGGATTATATTCCGGAGGTCCGGCTTTTCCCGGAACTGGTGGATGGCGTAGAGGGCATCAATGCAACGCATTCGAGTCACTTAAGCACCTCCCACAATGATCCGCGGTTTGATGAAAGAGCGATTGCTTATGCCAGGGAACATGACCTGCCGATGAGTGCAGGCTCCGATGTGCACAGCACTTTAATGTTAGGAGGCGGGATTGCCTTTGCAACGCCGCTAATATTAGGGCAGAATTATGCAGAACGCATCCGCGGCCGAAAAGAAGATTATGTACTGACGAACGGAGATCACTGGTTTGACCGTTTCGGGAACCGGATTGACGACTGACAGGAGCAGGAAGATGAAATTGTTGCACGTAGCGGATCTTCATATTGGAAAGATCGTGAATGAATTTTCCATGCTCGAGGATCAGAAATATATTTTGGAACAGATTTTACAGACAGCGATTGTACAGAAGGTGGAAGCGATTTTGATTGCCGGTGATCTTTATGACCGGTCGATTCCCCCTGCCGATGCAGTGGCTGTTTTTGATCATTTTCTGACATGGGCACTGGAGCATCAGATCAAAATGATTATGATTGCGGGAAACCATGATTCACAGGAACGGGTTTCTTTCCTTGAAAATATATTGCAGGCGCAGGGACTGTTTATTTCCGGTGTGCCAAAGGAGGAGCTTAAGACGGTGCGTTTTCCGGATGCCGAAATCGTCCTGCTGCCCTTCTGCAAGCCGTCCCAGGTGCAGTGCAGCACCAGTGGGGAAGCCGTCCGGAAGCTGCTTTCGGGTTATTGGGAAAAAGAGAAGGAACAGGAAACAGATCAAAAGAAGAGCCGGATCCTTGTGACTCATTATTTTGTAACCGACAGCGGAAGAGAGCCGGAGCTTTCCGACAGTGAATCCACGATCCATGTAGGAAGTCTTGATAACGTGGATGCGTCCGTGTTCGAGGGCTTTGATTATGTGGCGTTGGGTCACATTCATAAGAAACAGCAGATCGGGCAGCACCCCATTTATTATGCGGGAGCACCGTTAAAATATTCGTTTGGCGAAGCAGGAAGCACGAAGGGAATGCTACTTGTTACCGTGGACGATGCGGGACTTAAGAAGGTAGAGGAGCTGCCGCTTACCCCGCTGCATGATATGCGAAAGATCAAAGGAACGCTGCAGGAGCTTTTAAAGCAGGGAAGAGAAGAGGGGACAAAAGCCCTCGACTATGTGCAGGCCTGTCTTACCGATGAAGGGGAGCTGATTGACCCGATGGAGACACTGCGGAGCGTCTATCCGAATGCGATGCAGATTGTCCGGGCCGACAGGGAAGAAATCCAGATGGAGTTTGATTTAAGATCTGTGGCAGGAAATGGCATTTTGCAGAAAAGGGATGCCGGTTCTTTGTTTCAGGATTTTTATGCAGAAATCAGGGAACAGGACATGACGGAGGAACAGCTCCGTTATATAACCGGCGTGATCCGGGAGGCAAAGGAGAGACTTGAGGGATGAAACCAGTAGAATTACGGATCAGTGGCTGGGGACCCTACAAGGATCTTCAGACGATTGACTTTACGAGGATGGAGGAACGCGGACTGTTCCTGATTGCCGGCGCAACCGGAGCCGGAAAGACGACGATTTTTGATGCGATCATGTATGCCCTGTATGGCTGCATGAGTGGTGAAGTGCGGGAAAAGGGATCGGTGCGGTCAGATTTTGCAAAGCCGGATACGCCCACCTTTGTAGAGCTTTCGATGACGCATAAGGGCGAAAGCTATCACATTTACCGGAACCCGGAATATCTGCGTCCCCGCAAGCGCAAGGGAGCAGACGGAAAGGAACTCACGAAGGAGAAGGAAAAGGCGGTACTTACACTTCCCGATGGAAGCAGTATCGAGGGCAGCAGTGAGGTCACCCGGAAAATCGAGGAGCTGCTTTGCCTGGACTACCGCCAGTTCAAGCAGATTTCCATGATCGCACAGGGCGAGTTTACCAAGCTCCTGACAGCATCTTCGCAGGAAAAAACGAAGATCTTCCGGCAGATTTTTGACACCGGCCTGTACGAGAAGATGGCACAGATCCTAAAGGAGCGTTCCAACGCGATTTATAAAGAGGTGAGCGGATACCGCCACAAAATGGATGAGGATGTGGAACTGTATCATCCCATGGAGGAATCCGCAGAAAAATTTGCGACACTGGTGCAGGGGGAGGCCTATGATTATGAGGCCGTACTTGCATTCTTAAAGGAAGAAAAGAAGCGGATCGGGAAGGAAGAAAAGGAAGTCTTTGCACAGTATCAGCAACTGGAAGAGCGGACGTTTGCACTGAACGGAAAGCTTGTGGAAGCGCAGAAGGCGGCAGAACTGCAAAAGAGTTTGGGGAGGGAAACGGACAGAAAGCGTCTGTTAGACAGCCGGAAGGAAGAAATGCAGCAGAAGGAAACACTTCTGTGGAAAGCAGACCGGGCAAAGGAAATCCGTCAGCAGGAGCTGCTATGTGGGGAGTCCGGTAAGCAGATCGATAAGATCCGGCAGCAGATCCGGCATCTTCAGGAAGAAACCGGATTACGTGAGCAGCAGATTCTTTCTTTGCAGAAACTGCCGGAATATCAGGCTGACTTTGAAGCAGCCTGTGATTTAAGGGAAAAACTTTCTGAACAGGAACAGGAAAGCGAACATAATATAAAATTATGTAAACAACTGGAAGCGCAGTTGAAACAGTTACAGGAGGTCTATTTAAGACTGGAACAGGAAGAGACTCTTGCACGGCAGGCGTATGAAGAGACAGAGCGGCTGTACCGTCATAACCTTGCGGGCATCCTGTCTTCGGAGCTTGAAGAAAACCAGCCCTGTCCGGTCTGTGGATCTCTTCATCATCCGGCTCCGGCTGCTGTCAGCGAAGAGCATCTGACGAAGGAAAAGGTCGATCAGGCAAAGAAGGCATGGCTCCAAAAGCAGGAAAAGACGATGCGTCAGCATGGGGAAACCATGGCTGCGAAGGGAAAGGCAGAACAGGCGAAGGAAAAGGGAGGTGAGCTTTTAAAATCCATCGGACAGATGCAGGAGGAGATGGAACAGCTTCCCACAGAAATCAAAGAGCTTTTGTTGAAATATACCCGGAAATCCTTTGAAGGGGAACTGAACCGCCTCTTAACATTACGCGTTGAGCGTGCGGAAAAGCAGGAGCAGATCCGCAGTCTGCAGGAGGAGCTTCAAAAGGAGCAGGAGCTTTTAAAAGCGCGGGAAGAGGAAAGGGATGTGCTCTTGACGAAGTATGGATTTGCTTCCAGGGAAGAATATCAGGACAGTCTTCTTTCCAAGGAGCAGATGGAGGAAGGGAAGAGAGAACTGCAGGACTATGAGAAGAACTGCAAGGCGAATGAAGAACTGTTGCAGCACCTGAAGGAGCAGGTACAGGAGCTTGTGCTTCCGGATCCTGCAAAGCTGCAGGAGGAACTGCAGACCGCTTTGGAAGAAAAGAGGGCAGTGCAGCAGAGTCTTTCGAAGAAGCAGGAAAGCCGGAATCTCACGGAGAGAACCTTTACTTCTTTAAAAACAAAGCTTGTGAGTCTCAAGGAGACGATGGAGCGTTATAGTTTAGTCAAAGGACTGGACGATCTGGCAAACGGGAATAATAAGAAGCGGCTTGTGTTTGAACAGTATGTTCTGATTTCTTATTTTGAAGAAATTCTGTATGCGGCGAACTTACGGCTGCAGACGATGAGCGGTGGAAGATATGAGTTGCGGCGCGTGCGGGGAATCGTGGATGCCCGCAGTAAGGACAATCTGGAAATGGAAGTGCTTGACTTTTACACCGGCAAGTACCGTTCGGTGAAAACCTTGTCGGGTGGGGAATCCTTTAAGGTATCCTTAAGCCTTGCCCTTGGCATGAGCGATGTGATTCAGGCACAGAGCGGTGGAATTCAGGTGGAAACCATGTTTATCGATGAGGGCTTTGGTACGCTCGATGGAGAGTCGCTCGATCAGGCGTGTCTGGTGTTACAGGGTTTAACGGAGAGCAACCGGCTGATCGGACTCATTTCCCATGTGCCGGAGTTGTCTGAGAAGATTCCGGATCAGATCCGCATTCATAAGACGAATACTGGAAGCCGCGCCGAAGTTGTGATACAGTAGTTGATGAGGTTACGGAACAGCTACAGGGATTGAAGGAAAGAGATTTTATGAGAAAGAACAGTTTATATAGAAGAATTGCCATGGCAATGCTGGCGGCACTCCTCTTAACTGGCTGTCAGCGCAGCAGTCAGACAACGCAGGACGTGGCGGAGGAACCTACCGTGGTGCTCACCAGTGGGTTTGCACGGAACGAAGTGTTTAAAATTGAATCCATGTCGGGGACACTTCCGGAAATTATGGTGTATCTTGTGAATATGCAGGAGCAGTACGAGGGTGTCTACGGGAAAGAGATCTGGCAGCGGGATCTGAACGGAATAACGCTGTCAGAAAGTGTGAAGGATACCGTGCTTGCCAATCTGGCACAGGTAAAGGCGATGAATCTTCTGGCACAGAAGCACAATGTGACACTCGATGAGATGGAGAAGCAGTTTGCCAAAGAGGCGGCGAAGGAATACTATGAGAGTCTTAACGAAACGGAAATAGCCGTGATGCAGGTTGATGAAGAGATCTTAACGCAGATGTATGAGGAATACGCCCTTGCCAACAAGGTGTATGAATATATTATTAAGGACATCAACCCGGAAATCAGCGATGATGAGGCAAGAACGATTACCGTGGATTATATTCTGATTAAGACTTATATGACGGACGGAACGGGGGCAAAGATTGAGTATTCCGAGGAAGACCGGGACGAAGCCCGTGCACTCGCTGAAGACATTTTACGGCAGGCGAAGGAAGAGGGGAGCGACTTTAAGGAGCTGGTTTTAAAGTACAGTGAAGGGGATAAGGGAACCTATTCTTTTGGAAAAGGCGAAACCGAGGAAGGCTTCGAACAGGCAGCCTTTAACCTCGCAACCGGGGAGATCAGCAATCTGGTGGAGACGCCGTCCGGCTTTTATATCATCAAATGCCTAAGTACGTTTGACAAGGACCAGACGAGTGCTAATAAGGTGAAGATCGTGGAAGAAAAGCGGGAAGAGGTTTTCGGCGAAGAATACGATGCATTTGCACAGGGACTTACACGGGACATCAATCAAAAACTCTGGGAATCTGTTTCACTTGTGGACGATGAAGAGGTGACCACCCAGCAGTTTTTCAATATCTATCATGATTATTTTGGTTAACATAACGTAATGAAAGAACAGCAGAAGATGGATAAACATTGCCCTTAAAATTTGTTAGCACTCATTCTTGATGAGTGCTAAATTTTTCTTGACTTTTTCTGCAAATGGACTTACACTTACTGATATAAGAAAAACAGTAACTGTTCTGTAGATTTACAGTTACAAAAAGGAGTGATTATTGTGGCAGAAAAACACGGTAGTTTATCAATTAATAGTGAGAATATATTCCCCATTATCAAGAAATGGTTATATTCCGACCATGATATCTTCTTCAGAGAGCTGATATCCAATGGCTGTGATGCAATTACGAAGCTGAAAAAGCTGGATATGATGGGTGAATATACGTTACCCGAGGATTACAAGGGTAAGATTGAGGTCATTGTCAATCCGGAAGAGAAGACCTTGAAGTTCATCGATAATGGTATTGGTATGACCGCGGATGAAGTGGAAGAATACATCAATCAGATCGCATTTTCCGGTGCGACCGATTTCATTGAGAAGTATAAGGATAAGACAAACGAGGATCAGATCATCGGTCACTTCGGTCTTGGCTTTTACTCCGCATTTATGGTAGCAAACGAGGTGCACATCGATACCCTTTCCTGGCAGAAGGATGCAAAGCCGGTTCACTGGGAATGTGACGGTGGTACGGAATTTGATATGACCGAAGGAACGAAAACCGATGTCGGAACGACCATTACACTTTTCCTTAATGAAGATGTACTGGAATTCTGTAATGAATACCGCGCAAGGGAAGTTATTAAGAAATACTGCTCCTTCATGCCGACCGAGATTTATCTTTCCAGGGAGAACACCACAGAGACACAGACCATCAAAGCGTCTGAGAAGCTGGATACCGATGTGGTCATCGAGGAGATCAAACCGGAGAAGGAAGAGGACGAGCTGAAACTGAAGATTCAGAAGCGTCCGGAGCTGTTAAATGAAACACAACCTCTTTGGATGAAGCATCCGAATGAATGTACGAAGGAAGAATATCTGGAATTCTACCGTAAGGTATTCCAGGATTACAAGGAGCCTCTGTTCTGGATCCACCTGAACATGGATTATCCGTTTAACTTAAAGGGTATCCTGTACTTCCCGAAGATCAATATGGAATACGAATCCATTGAAGGTGTGATTAAGCTTTATAACAATCAGGTCTTCATTGCAGATAATATTAAGGAAGTCATTCCGGAGTTCCTGATGCTGTTGAAGGGTGTCATCGACTGTCCGGATCTGCCGTTGAATGTATCCAGAAGTGCGCTGCAGAACGATGGTTTTGTAAAGAAGATTTCCGATTATATTACGAAGAAGGTTGCAGACAAGCTTTCCGGTATGTGTAAGACCGAGAAGGAAGAATACGACAAATACTGGGATGACATCAGTCCGTTTATCAAGTTTGGCTGTTTAAAGGATGACAAGTTCTGTGAGAAGATGACCGATTACATCCTCTTTAAGAATCTGGATGGCAAGTATCTGACACTGCCTGAATGTCTGGAAGTCAATAAGACCGATCCGGATGAAGTAGAGGATAAAGAGAAAGAAGCCGAAGCTGATGTGGTAGATGAGAACGGCAATGTGGTAAGTGAAGAGAAGTCCGATCCCGAAGAACCTGCGGAAGAAGAAAAGAAAGAGAAGATCATTTACTATGTAACGGATGAAAAGCAGCAGGCGCAGTACATCAATATGTTCAAGGCTGCCAAAATGGATGCGGTAATCCTGACACATAACATTGACCAGCCGTTTATCTCCCAGCTCGAAGCCAAGAATGAAGGAATCAAGTTCATGCGTATCGATGCCGATCTTACCGATACCTTTAAGGCAAAGACCAGCAAGAAGGCCGAGAAGGAGCTTTCCGATGCAGCAGAAGCAATCAGCAAGGTGATGAAGAAGGTCTTAAAGAAAGACAAGATCGCTGTTAAGGTGGAAAAGCTGAAAAACAGGAAGATCGCTTCCATGGTAACCCTTTCCGAGGAGAGCCGCAGAATGCAGGATATGATGAAGATGTATTCCATGCCCGGAATGGATATGGGTGAATTCGGAAAAGAGGGTGAAACACTGATTCTCAATGCAAATCATCCTCTGGTAGAGTATGTGATGCAGAATACCGATGGAAAGAATGTCGATATGATCTGTGAACAGCTGTATGACCTGGCTCTGTTACAGCATGCACCACTCGAACCGGAGGCTATGGCGAAGTTTGTTCAGAGAAGCAACGATATCATGATGCTGTTAACAAAATAATTTCATCATAGATCATAAGCAGGACCTCTGCATAAAATATACTAAGTATATCTTATGCAGAGGTTTTTTATGCCTGAAAAGGAGAATGAAGCAGGAAGAACCGCCGTGGGAGAGTCCGGCCGGCTGCGGATTATGGTGACTTCTTCCATTGGAATGATTCCGGTGCAGAATGCACGGATTACCATTTCCTATAAAGGAGTACCTGAGGTAACCGTAGTACAGCTTGATACGGATAATTCCGGACAGACGGAGATCATTGATCTGCCGTCCCCTCCAATTGACTACAGCATGGAGCCGGGGCGGCTGGAACAGCCCTATTCCGAATATAATGTCCGGGTGGAGGCAGATGGTTATGAGCCGGTAGAGGTTTCGGGAACGGAGATTCTTCCGGAGGTGACGGCATGGCAGAATGTGGAGATGAATCCGTCAGAAACCTCCGAAGAAGACAATGAAATCATTGTGATTCCGGAGCATACACTTTATGGAGAGTATCCGCCCAAGATTGAAGAGGATGAAATCAAGCCTGTTGAGGAAGGTGAGATTGTATTAAGCCGGGTAGTTATTCCGGAATATATCGTGGTACATGACGGTGTACCGGATGATTCCACTGCCAGAAATTATTATGTGCGTTACCGGGACTATATCAAGAATGTAGCGTCCTCCGAAATCTATGCGACCTGGCCGGAGAGTACGATCTATGCCAATGTTCTTGCAATTATGTCCTTTACCTTAAACCGCGTGTATACGGAGTGGTATCGCAATAAGGGATACAATTTTACGATCACATCTTCCACAGCCTACGATCAGAAATGGATCTACGGGCGTAATATCTATTCCAATATCAGTCTGATTGTGGACACGATTTTTGCAAACTATCTGTCAAGACCGGGGGTGCGGCAGCCAATCTTTACCTCTTACTGCGACGGGCAGCGTACGACCTGCAGAGGATTAAGCCAGTGGGGCTCCAAGTATCTTGGCGATCAGGGGTATACACCGATTGAAATTATCCGCTATTATTATGGAAGCGATATGTATATCAATTCCGCAGTGAGCGTATCGGGAGTTCCGGCATCCTGGCCGGGCTACAATCTGAGCATCGGCGCTTCCGGGGAGCATGTGCGCACGATCCAGCGGCAGCTGAACCGTATTGCACAGAATTATCCGGCAATTCCGGTTGTTTCAGTTGATGGAATTTATGGACAGGGAACCGCAAATGCCGTTAAGACATTTCAGAGAATCTTTGGACTTCCGCAGTCCGGCATCGTGGATTTCCCGACCTGGTACAGCATTTCCAATATTTATGTGGCGGTATCGAGAATCGCAGAGCCGGGGTGAATCGGGCCGTATTTCAGAAACACAGGAGGGTAGTTATCCTCCTGTGTAAAGCACATAATGAATGCAATCCGAAAGTGTTGCGAAATTGCAACAAAAAATGGTATACTAACTACGTATATGCAGATACACATTTTACCGGAGGGATAAGTGGCGTGAGGGAAGCTGTTGACCGGATATTAGAAGGAAATTTTAATAATGATGTACATTCCTTGAACTTTTCGAGTCCATTGATTGAATTGAAGTTAGAGCCCGGAGAGAAATATGAGGGAAGCTTTACCATTTTCGGCAAACCCAATGTCATGACCGAAGGAACAGTTTCGACTACCGAGCTTCGGATGAAGTGTCTTGTGGAGCATTTTATCGGATCTGAGGAAGAGATTCCTTATGTGGTGGACACCGCCGGAATGACGCAGGGTGATTCCCTGAAGGGGGAATTCCGCATCATTTCCAATCAGGGGGAATATCTGATTCCATATCATGTGGAAATTGGCAGCGAGAACCTGAATTCCAGTCTTGGAAGCATTAAGAATCTGTTTCATTTTACGAATCTGGCAAAGACAAGCTGGGAGGAGGCTGTGAACCTGTTTTTTTCTAAGGATTTTGAACAGGTCTTACAGGGATCGGATAAGCAGTATCTCAATACCTACCGGGGACTTGTGAAAAACGGCCGGAAGGAACAGTATCTGGAAGAATTCTTATTACAAATCAAAAAGAAACAGCAGATTGAATATATAATCGAAAATCAGGAGATCCGCATGGAAGATCCGCAGGGGATTACCGAAGGGCGTATTGTGATCCAGAGGAACGGCTGGGGTTATTCCAATCTTTTTGCGGAAACCGAGGGGGCATTTCTGACGATAGAAAAGGATGTCATCCGGGAAGAGGACTTCCTGGGGAATTGTTACCGCTTTTCCTTTTATGTAGATGAAGACAAGCTCCATGCGGGCAGGAACTATGGAAAGATCCGTTTCACGAATGCATATACCTCATTGGAAGTGACGGTGATGGCTTACAAACAGCGGATTGACCGCAAGCTCAATGAGGCAAACCGGCAGAAGAAGCATGCCATCGTGGAGTTGATGCAGTATTACGAGGCTTTCCGTACGAAACAGATCAGTGCGTCGTCCTGGATGAATGAGACGAGTCTCATTATGGACCGGCTGCAGGAGCTGGATGAGCAGAATCCTGCTTACATGCTCATGCGGGTACAGCTCTTAATTACCCAGGAGAGAACGAATGAAGCCGAGTGGCTTCTGGGGCAGGCGGATGAGCTTCTTGCAGGAAACTATAATCCGACCTTATATTGCTATTACATGTATCTTTCTACCTTATTGAACCGTACCGAAGAGTACATTGACGAGATGGCTGGGCAGGTAGAGAAGATTTTTAAAGAAAATATGGATGACTGGCGTATCGCATGGCTTCTCATTTACCTTTCGGACGATTATTCACGGAGCCCTTCAAAGAAGTGGATTGTTCTCGAAGAACAGTTTGCCAAGGGAGCGACAAGTCCGGTTCTGTATATTGAGGCTTACCATCTGATTCAGAATAATCCATCCATTTTGATGCAGCTTGACGATTTCGAGATTCAGGTCTTGTATTATGCGGCGAAAAAACAGCTTCTTACGACGGAAGTAGTAGAACAGATTGTTTACCTTGCGAAGAAGGTTCGGGGATACCGCAGGCAGCTTTACCGGATTCTTTGTATATGCTATCAGGTACTTCCGGATGATGAGGTGCTGCAGACGATCTGTACGATACTGATTAACGGCAATATTACGAGCAAGGAAGCCTTTGCCTGGTATGAAAAGGGCATTGGAAAGGAGCTTCGGATTACCCGTCTGTATGAGTATTACATGATGTCACTGGAACTTAAGGATGGTGTGACCATTCCGAAAATGGTGCTGATGTATTTTGCCTTTGACAGCAGTCTGGATGGTTTACATAATTCATTCCTGTATGCGTATGTTTATCGCAATAAGGCAGTCTATCCGGAGCTTTATGAGAGCTACAGGGAGCATCTGGAACGGTTTGTGGTCTTCCAGATTTTAAAGAAGAAAAACAATAAATGGCTTGCTTATTTATATAAGAATCTCATTACGGAGGGAATGATCACCGAGGAGGTCTCGGAAGGTCTGGTAACGGCCATCTTCCTTCAGGAGCTGCATCTGAAACGGAAGGACATCAGCAGGGTCTGTGTCATCTATGACAGCTTAAAGGAAGAACAGGTGTATCCGGCTATGGGACAGGTTATGTACCTGCCGATATATGGAAACAGTTACCGGATTGTACTGGAGGATTTTAAGGGGAACCGTTTTTGCAGGGAGGAAGAATATGAGCTTAACCGGCTTATGATTCCGGATAAGATTGCCGGAATGATTGCGCCTTATGTGAAGGATGAGATTCTGTTTGACCTGTGGCTGTGTGAGAAGGGGCACCAGCTTCTTCCGATCAGCGAAGGCAATCAGGAGCATATGAAGCAGATTATGGAATCCCCGCTTGTGAAGGAGTCCATCCAGAAGGAAATCCGCTTAAAGCTTATGCAGTACGATTACGATCACGACCAGATGAACGAGCTGGATGAAGTTTTGAACGAACTCGAACCGGAGATGATTTTCCGTGACAGTATGTCCCAAATGGTGCGTTTCATGGTGATCCGTGGCATGTATGAGAAGGCATACGAATGGATCAGCATCTGTGGCGGAGAGGGCATTGAAGCGAAGATTATCGTGCGGCTGTGCGGACGACTCCTGGCCCTTGACGGCATGAAGGAAGATCCGGTCATGACGGCACTGATTTACCGGGCATTCCTGTCGGGAAAATATGATGAGCTTTTATTGAATTATCTGAATCTGTATTTCAGGGGAACTGTGAAGGAGATGCGGGATGTCTGGAGCACCGCAGAATCCTTTGGCGTGGATACGCTGGCAATTGAGGAGCGGATCTTAATTCAGATGTTATATACGGGTGCTTTTGTCGGAAATGCAGCAGCCATTTTCCAAAGCTATGTAAAGAAAGGGGCAGATCCATCGGTGGAGATGGCATTTTTAGCCCAGTCCTGTCATGATTATTTTGTAAAGGACAAGGTGACCGATCCGTTTATCCTGAACGAAGCAGAGCGGATCTGGGAAGAAGAACAGGAGCTTCCGAAGGTTTGCAAGCTTGCTTATACGAAGTTTTATGCCGAGCATAAGGAGCAGACGAATGAAAAGGTTTCGAGGAACCTGCTTATTTTTCTGCGGGAGATGGTGTCGGAAAAAATGGTGTTCCCGTTTTATAAGGAATTTGCTGAGAACATTACCTTTATGCATAAATATATGGACAAGACCATGGTGGAATATCATGTTCACGATGGAAACCGTGCTGTGATTCATTATGTGATTGAACGGGAAGGAAACGTGGAGAGTGAGTACCGCAAGGAAGAGATGAAGAATATGTACGGCGGTGTGTGTGTAAAAGAATTCGTCCTGTTTTTCGGAGAACGTCTCCAGTATTATATCGTGGAGATCGAGGACGGAAAGGAACAGCTTAACGAGAGCGGGACCTTCAGCAGGAGTGACACCGACATGAACCAGAAGATCAGCCGGTACAATCTGATCAACGACATTGCCATGGCACGGACGCTGAAGGACTATGATACCATGGAAAGCATGCTTTTTGAGTATTATGATTATTCATATTTGTTAGACGAATTATTTTCAATGAAGTAGGGTAGCTGTGAAGGTACTGAACAGTTACGAAGCAGGAGTGGGCCATGTTACAGGAAAACAGGGATTTGGCAGGAAAACGGAATAATGCAAAGATTGTTATCGGCTATGACCTGGGGAAACAGTTTTCCCAGGTGAGCTACTATGCCGTGGGTGATGCGGATCCCTGTACGGTTTCCCCGGTGGCAGGCACCGAGCAGTATAATATTCCTACAGTGTTATGTAAACGAGTTGGCGTAAGCCAGTGGTATTATGGAAAAGAGGCTCTGAAGAACCAGGGAGAGGAAGGAATTCTGGTAGATCACCTTCTCGAAAAGGCATTGCAGGGAGAAGAGGTTCTTGTCGAGGAGGCCACCTTTGATCCGGTGGCGCTGCTTACCCTGTTCATTAAACGAAGCCTTGCAACCCTCAATATGCAGGTTTCCTTAAACCGGGCAGAGGTCTTTATGTTTACGGTGGAGGAGCTGACTCCGCGTATGGTGGAGGTGTTGGGAAAGGTGGTATCCGGGCTGCAGCTTAAATGCCAGCAGATCTGTTTCCAGAGCCATATTGAGAGCTTCTATTATTACATGCTCCATCAGCAGGCAGAGCTTTGGAAAAGAGAGGTGTTTGTTTTTGAATATAATGATGATTTGAAAACCTTGCGTTTTCAGTGTAACCGTCATACAACCCCCAAGGTCGTGTTTATTGAGCATCTGGATTATCCGGAAATGAAGAGAGTAGCCTGGTCGGAGGACGAGGCAGAGCGCATGGCACAGCAGCAGGAGCTGGATGAGCAGTTTGGGCAGTTGTGTGAAAGCTGTTTACGGGAAACGGACGTATCGACGGTCTTCTTAATCGGAGAGGGCTTTAAGGAGGGCTGGACCAGGGAATCCTTAAAGATCCTGTGCCATAACCGCAGAGTGTTTCAGGGAAACAATCTGTATAGCAAGGGAGCCTGCTATGCCGGAATGGAGAAGCTGAATCCACAGGGAAATACACGCGAATATGTTTACCTTGGAGAAGATAAGCTGAAATCCAATATCGGAATGAAGGCACTGCGCCGCGGTGAGGATTCCTATCTTGCCATTCTGGATGCCGGTGTGAACTGGTATGAGGCGAAGACGGATTTTGACCTGATTCTGGAAAGCGGAAATGTACTGTGCTTTACGATTACCCCGCTGACCGGTGAAAATATTATGGATAAGACGATTACGCTTGACGGACTGCCGGAGAGGCCCCGTTGCACAACAAGATTACGGATCCATGCGGAGATGACAGCAATTCATACGCTGACGCTGGAAATTACCGATATGGGCTTCGGAGAGCTCTTTAAGAGCAGCGGCAGGGCATGGACGCATACCCTGCAGGTATGAGAAACCGGTATTTTAGATAACAGAAAGGAATTCAGATGGTAAGCCGAGTATTAATCTGTACAGGAAAATATGCCAACGAACCCTATCATTTAGAGAAGGTCTGTGTGAATGTATACTGCGTGGAAGAGCTGTGTTACCTGTTTGCGAACAATCCTTTTATGATTAACACAGAGATCATGGATAAGCATCTTTTGGAATGGCTGAGGGAACAGTGCGGTCTTCCGGAGCTGGCAGACCAGCTTACGCTTGCCATGAGAAAAGGAATTCAGGCAGGAGAATTTGTTGACATAATTATAGATTATGTCAACTACTGCACAGAAGCAGAAATTGCACAGATGGATGAAATTCTTAAAAGCAATGCCGGATTAAATGATTTTGAGCGGAAGAAAAAGCAGGCGGATTACCTGTTACAGAACAACCGTCATCTGATGGCACTTAGGGAATATGAAGATCTGAACCGGGATCTGCCTGATACCGAGAATGCCCTGCGGCCTGCCATTTATCATAATATGGGTTATGCCTATGCAGGACTTTTCATGTTTGACATTGCGGCGAAGTATTACAAGCGTGCCTATGAAATGTCGAAGGACGAAGAATCGGGACTACAGTATTTATCTTCCTTACGGAGTTATCTGTCAGAGGAAGAATACATCCGTTTTATCGCGGAGCATTCCGAATACCATGAGCTTTCCCTGGCGCTTGAAAGGAAGATCACAACAGCGAAGGGAGAGTTTGAGGCTTCACGCGAAAACCGGATGTTGTCGGCATTGAAGATTTATAAGGAAGAAGGAAACGTGGTTTCCTATTATGAAGAAATTGACAAGATTATCTATCGGCTGAAGGAAGATTACCTGCAGCTTGTTGAGGAATAAGAATGGGTTTATTACAACGGATTTTTAACTGGAAAAAGGATTATGGGGATGATGAGACTTTCGAGGTCGAGGAATGGAATGAAATTGTCTACGACCGTGACGATTTACAGGTCCATAACCGGAAGCAGCGTGAGGAATACGTGCGGGGGTGCCTGGAGCAGATTGCGGAGGCATCCAGAGAGGTAGAGAATCTCCAGCACGAATATCAGGTGGTGACGTCACATCTTAAGGATATTGAAGAAATTGAGGCGCTGCCGGAGAGCGAAAGCCGTCTGTTAATGGAATGTGCCAGACGGATGGATACGCTGGAGAAGCAGCAGTCCGGCTATAAAGAACGTAAGATGCGGATGTCGGATGAAAAGTTCTATCAGATGGAAAGCATGGAGGAGGAAGTACAGGAGGCGTATGAGAAGCTTGAGAAGGCCGAAGAATACCAGAACCTGATTAAGAGGGATCTTCGCCGGCTCGATGGTGAACGGCAGGCTTATGGTTTCCGTAAGATCGAGCTGCGGCATCTCATGAGGGATACCCGTTCCATGACGATTGTCTGTGCAACGGCAGTTATCTTTTGTCTGTTCCTGCTGCTGCTTTTGCAGTATGTATTTTCATTTGATGTGAAGATCGGCTATCTGGCAGTCGGAGGGATCGGTGCACTTGCCATTACCGTCATTTTCTTAAAATATAACGATGCGGTACGGGAGCTTTCCCAGGTGGAGAGCGGGATTACAAGACTGATCCGTCTGCAGAACACGGTGAAGATCCGGTACGTGAATAATACACATCTCCTTGACTATCTTTATATGAAGTACAACGTTAAGAGTGCACAGGAGCTTGGACGGGATTACAAGCAGTATCTCGAAGAAAAGGATGAACGTCACAATTATAAAAGAGCAGAAATCGAACTGGATTCCACCCAGCAGGAGCTGTTACATATCCTGCGCCGGTATCAGGTGAAGGATCCGATGATCTGGCTGCATCAGACGCAGGCGCTTCTTGATAAGAAGGAGATGATTGAGATCCGGCACAATCTGATTATCCGCAGACAGTCCCTGCGCCGGAGAATGGATTACAACAAAGAAGTTATCGCCGGAAAGGCGAAAGCAGAAGTGAAGGATCTGGTGGAAAATTATCCCAAATATGCCAAAGAAATTCTGGGCATCGTGGCAGAGTATGATAAAGATTAATGCTTTCATACAGCAGCCGGACACTTCCCACTTGACTTTCCTTAGTGTGCATGATAGCATGAGTATCGAACATGCTTTATCATGCTAAAGAAGTAGCGTGATGCATAACTAACCTGTGAATACAGGGCTAAGGAAGGATGGAGAGATTATGAAAAAGTTACTCGCAGTTTCAATTGCAGCCGTAATGATGACCGGATTACTGGCTGGATGCGGTGCGATGTGATTCCGG
>USDI01000007.1 GCA_900553305.1 uncultured Lachnospiraceae bacterium | reverse complement strand
AAAATGCGGAAGCCTATCCGGAACTGGTAAAACGGATGCAGGAGGAGGGGCATCTCATTGGCAACCACACTTATAGCCATATCCAGCTCACTCAGGGGAACCGCGAAAAATTTAAAGGAGAATTGGTAAAAACCAATGAAATTATCGAGGAGATTACCGGACAGGGAGTGACCTATGTACGTCCGCCCTATGGAAGCTGGGACAAAAGCTTTGAAAAAGAGCTGAATATGATTCCGGTATTGTGGAACATTGATCCCCTCGACTGGTGCTGCAACGATGCCTCCTGTGTGATCCGTAAGGTGGAGAGTGCAGCAGGAGAGGATGCGATTATTCTGCTTCATGATTCCTATCCATCGACCGTGACTGCTGCGCTGCAGATTGTGGATGATTTGCAGCAGCGTGGTTATGTATTTGTTACCGTGGAAGAAATCTTGTTTGATTAGCAGTTGAAAGTCATACAAAGTCTGTTGTATACTAAAAGATGTGTGGGTCTGTATATCAGAACATACATCAGAATAAAAGACAGATGGAGAATTCTATATGCATTCACCGTTAGAAATTGCGAAAAATTTTATTGAAATCGGAATCCACAAGGTAAGGATGTCTGCATTGAAAATGCTGGCACTCGGTATCTTTGCCGGAATTTATATTGCGTTTGCAGGAATTGCCTCAACGACATCCTCTGCAACGATTCAGAATGCATCGGTAGCAAGACTCGTAAGTGCCTGTGTGTTCCCCGCCGGAATGGCGATGGTACTGATTGCCGGAAGTGAGCTTTTTACCGGAAATAATCTGATTATTATTGCGGTTCTTCAAAAGAAGATCACCTGGCTGCAGATGCTGAAAAACTGGATTATGGTTTTTCTTGGAAACTTTATCGGAGCTTCTTTTGTGGCTCTGATGGTGGTTTATGCCGGAGTTCCCGAACTGTACGGCGGTGTACTGGCAGAAAAGATGGTAGCTGCCGCACTTTTCCGTGTGAACCAGTCCTTTGGAGAAGCTTTTGCGCGTGGTGTGCTTTGTAATATTTTAGTATGTATTGCCGTATGGGCGGCATTTGCAGCAAAGAAGGTATCTGGAAAGCTTCTGATGAGCTTCTGGCCGGTCATGCTCTTTGTGCTGTGCGGCTTTGAACACAGCATTGCGGATATTTATTTTGGAGTAGCCGGACTTTTGACGATGGGCAAATACGGAATCTCCGCACCGGAGCTTACAACAGCTGCCTTTTTACTTAAGAATTTACTTCCTGTTACCCTTGGCAATATCGTCGGTGGAGCAGGAATTGTGGGCTGTGGCTACTGGGCAGTCTACCTGCGTCATACGCCGGGCTTTGCAGAGCCGATCGAGGCAGAGCAGGAAGAAATCGATGGTGCCGAGGAGTATTAAACCATGGATTTGTTTGAATATATGCGTAACACCAATAAAGAAAAAGAATCTCCGTTAGCGGCGAGACTGCGGCCGACTACTCTGGATGAAGTCGTAGGGCAGCAGCATATTATCGGGAAGGACAAGCTTTTGTACCGTGCCATCAAGGCAGACAAGCTGAGTTCCCTCATTTTTTACGGACCGCCGGGGACCGGAAAAACTACCCTTGCGAAGGTCATTGCGAATACCACGCAGGCGGAATTTACCCAGATCAATGCAACCATAGCCGGTAAGAAGGATATGGAAGAGGTCGTTCAGAAGGCCAAAGATCTGCAGGGAATGTATGGGAAACGGACCATTCTGTTTATCGATGAAATTCATCGTTTCAATAAAGGTCAGCAGGACTATCTGCTTCCCTTTGTAGAAGACGGAACGATTATTCTGATCGGTGCAACCACAGAGAATCCTTATTTTGAAGTCAATGGAGCGTTGTTATCACGCTCAGTCATCTTTGAATTAAAACCCCTGAAGCAGGAAGATATCAAGAAGTTGATTTTACGCGCTGTGCAGGATGAGCAAAAAGGAATGGGGGCATACAACGCCGTGATTGAAGACGATGCTCTTGCATTTCTTGCGGAGCTTTCCGGTGGAGATGCAAGACATGCGTTAAATGCCGTAGAACTTGGCATCATGACAACGGAGCGTTCGGCGGACGGAAAGATTCATCTGACCCTGCAGGTCGCACAGGAATGTATTCAGCGCCGTGTGCTGCGTTATGATAAAACCGGGGACAATCATTATGATACGATTTCTGCTTTTATCAAAAGCATGCGCGGATCGGATCCGGATGCAGCCGTGTATTATCTGGCGAGAATGCTTTATGCCGGCGAAAGCGTCACCTTTATCGCAAGAAGAATGATGATTCATGCGGCAGAGGATGTCGGGCTTGCGGATCCGCAGGCTTTGCAGGTCGCAACGAATGCAGCCCTTGCGGTAGAGCGTGTGGGAATGCCGGAGGCACAGATTATTTTGTCTGAGGCAGCTATGTACATTGCATGTGCGCCGAAGAGTGATGCCTGCATCAAGGCAATAGGAGAGGCAATGAGTGAAGTGGAACGATCCGGGGATCTTCCGATTCCACCGCATCTGCAGGATGCCCATTATAAGGGTGCCGCGAAGCTGGGACATGGAACGGGCTATCTGTATCCCCATGAGTATAAAAATAATTATGTGAAACAGCAGTATCTGCCTTATGAGTTAAACGGCAAGGAATTTTATCACCCATCAGGAAATGGCTATGAGGTAAAGATCAGAGAGCACATGAAGAAGATTAAAAAACAAGAAGGAACACAGGTTGATGAGTGATAAACAGAAGAAAGAAGTGGAAAGCAGAGAGACAGAACCGAAAACTGAGATGAAGAAACCGGCCAGGAAAAAGCCGGTCAAAAAGAAAAAAGGAAAGAAGAGCGGCAAAGGCTTTATCATATTATTTATTGTAATTGTGATACTTTTGATTGGAGCAGGATCTGCCTTTGTACTTCTGAACCAGAACAAGGAAGTGCCGGTTCCGGATACTGTGGAAACGATGGTACAGCCAAGTGCAACCCCAGCGCCTCCGGCAACGAAGCTTGGTGACGGCGTACTGGCAAGTCTGGTACAGGGTGGAATGTCCGTGGAAGAAGCGTATCACCAGCGTCCGGAGGAAAAGGTGCTGACCGACGGGAATAAGAGTGACTTTGCCAATATTGTAAGCTGCAGAATCGACACGGAAACCGGAAAGATCAAGGTGGTTGCGGAAAGCAACGGCATTCCGGAGAGTGATGACAAATATTATTATCTCTTTGCCATGAATACCTACGACAATGGTTTGGGCGAAGGAGCAGAATATCTTGACCGGATTTATAAGAATGACACCGTAGAGCTTACCACTTCACTGAATTATAATACAGCGGCAAGTAAGCTTTTCAAGAAGTTTGTAGTTGCAGTGAAAAAGGATGGCGAATATGTCACCCTTAATACTCCGCAGTATATTACGAATCCGGAAGCAATTGCAAAGTATACTAGTGTATACCAGACACCGGCCTCCAAGAAGGGACTGCTCGTGGATCCGAATAAGTTAAGAGGAAACGAGCTGGATGATCTTGGTGTGAAGCAGGCGGCCTATAACATCCCGGTAGCCCGGATTCTGGGACCGAGTACGAACAGCGCTTATCCGACCATTCATTATAATTACAATGGCAAAACCTATACCTTTAACGGACAGGTCATTGCAGAATATGATCTGGTATTCAGTACACTGACCTCCAAGGGAATCTGTACGACAGCGATTATTCTGAACAATTATTCCTCCGCGTATTCCCAGCTCATTCATCCCAAGGCACGGGGAGGCGGTTCCGCACCGTATTACATGTTTAACGGTGCCGAAGAGGGCGGTGTGGAATACATGGCAGCCATTGGCTCTTTCCTTGCAGAACGTTATTCGGGAAGCAAACACGGAAGAATTTCCAACTGGGTCATCGCGAACGAAATCAACGCCCGTAAAGAGTGGAACTACATGGAATATACCGATGTTGCAACCTACGTCGAAGAATATGCCAAGGCTTTCCGCGTTTTCTATAACGCGATCAAGAGCGTAAGCAGTTCCGCACGCGTTTATATGCCGATTGACCAGCAGTGGGATCGTAACATTAAGAACAACACGAACTATGACGGACGTGATATCTTAGACGAGTTCAATAAGAATATTACGGCCAAAGGAAACATTGACTGGGGACTTGCACAGCATCCCTATAACGTTCCCCTGACAGAAACCTGTCCATGGAAGAGCTCCAAGTACATTGAACACAATGCCGGCACCTCCATGATGTCTATGGGAAATATTGAGGTACTTGTAAATTACATGAATCAGGATACCTTCCTGAATCCGGATGGTGAGGTCCGCAGCATTCTTCTTTCCGAACAGGGATACACCTCCCAGGGCGGAGAGGCCAACCAGGCAGCAGCCTTTGCATACGCTTACTACAAAGTAGAAGCTTATGACGATATTGACGGCTTCCTCTTGAACCGCCAGACCGATGCTCCCGAAGAGGTTGCACAGGGACTTGCTTTCGGATTAAACCACGTCGGCGGTGGAACGAAGAAGCAGATTTATACGGTCTTCAAGTACATTGATACACCGGAACATGCCGCTTATACAGACTTCGCCAAGTCGATCATAGGAATTTCAAGCTGGAGCGAAATCATCCGATAAATCTGTTTTGGATCATATCACAGCGTAGAAAGGGCGCAACGTTTTTTGATTTTGTGATTTTGCGGAGGGGTTTAGAAGTTCTATTATTTCGATCTACAGACAGCAATGCCCGGACAAGGATGTCCGGGCAAACCACAATCGGACCCGGATGGTCCGTTGGGGTGTTTGCGTCCGTTATAAATAATCTATCTCGAAATAATTAGTACTTCTTAGCCCCGTAGGAATGAACAAAAGCAAAAAACGTTGCGCCCAATTCAATAACCTATATATAACCAATATCCAATCATTTACACTTTAAAACAACTCCGTAATCAGATACTGGTAAATCTCCTGATTCTTCTTCTGCCAGTTATCGCAGATCGAAGCCGCGGTTTCTTCCACCGGCACCGAAATAATAATATCCAGCAAGGTAACCTCTTTATCCTTCGCCGTCAGATGTGCTTCAAATTCCCCCGAAGTCGATTTATAATAATCCGCGAGAATCGATACTTCATTGCGGAGCGTCATCTCGTTTTCTTTGAGATACGTGTTAATTTCATCCTTAATCGTGTCGCTGATTTCATTACTGAAGAAATTTAAAGTCTGACGTCCTTCCTTCGTGATGCTTAAATGCGTCCGGTTCCGGATCGAATGCGCGGTTATCATGTCCGCGTCGATCAGTTCCCCGATCACCTGCTGGAGCGTCAGAAAGTTCGTATACTGCTTCTCTAAAATAAAGTCGCTGATTTGCGCCTTCGTCAGTGGAAAGTCCACCCGTTGCAGCATATAAAGAATAATTAATTTATAAAGTGTCAATGGATCCTGCATATAGCCTCCCCTGATAAGTTTCATGAATTTTCATCTCGTGATGAAGTGTGTTTAAAACCTTCCGTTTATCAAGACTCCACTTTGGTGAAAGCAAAAGCTCCTTCGGTGCATCTCCCGTAACCCGGTGTACAACCAGATCCGGACGCAGATGCTCTAAGCCAAGAATCACCATCGCAACATATTCTTCCAGCGTTTCGTAGGAGTGGTAACGGTGAGGTTCTTTTTCATATAAAAGGCCAAGATCAGTGCCTTTTAATATATGAAGTAACTGTAATTTAATGCCCCATATGGGCTGTGTATTCAGATAAGAAATGGTCTGTAACTGCATAGCTGCGGTTTCGCCGGGCAATCCTAAGATTACATGGGTAATGACCGGAATCTGCAACTCATGCAGTGCCGCAACCGCATCCTCAAAGCAGGAAAGCGGATAGCCTCTGCGGATAAACGCAGCCGTTTCTTCGTGAATGGTCTGCAGTCCCAGCTCTACCCAGATGAATTTGTCAGGATAGCGCTGCTTTAGACATTTAAGAAGCTGTAAAACCTCAGGCGGCAGACAGTCCGGCCTTGTGGCAATCGAAATACCTGCAATCTGAGGAAAGTCAAGTGCTGCCGTATATTTTTGTTCAAGCTCGGCAACAGAAGCATACGTGTTCGTGTATGCCTGGAAATATCCAATATAACGATTGCCGGGATGCTGACAGGTCATCTGCTCCAGATAGGAATGGATGATGTGAGCCATGCTCTGATTTGAAGTAAGAGACATGGAAAAATCCCCACTTCCTGCACCACTGCAAAAGATACAACCCCGCCTGTCCAGTGTCCCGTCACGGTTCGGACAGGTAAAGCCGGCGTTTAAGGCAATCTTTGAAAGCTTCTCACCGTAGGTGTTTTTGCAGTAGGCGTTCAGGGAATAGTAGGGCTTTCCATGCCAGAAAGTCTGGTTGTTCATTATTTTACAATATGTTCCTTTACTGCGGCCGCAACAACTTCGGCAACCTTCGGATTAAATGCTTCGGGCATAATATTGTCATCGCTTAATTCGTCATCCGGAACGAGAGAAGCAATGGCATTGGCAGCAGCTAACTTCATCTCTTCGGTGATCTGGGTGGCGCGTCCTTCCAGAGCACCCTTAAAGATACCGGGAAAAGCAACAACATTGTTGACCTGATTCGGGAAGTCACTGCGTCCGGTACCGACTACGCGGGCACCGGCAGCCTTTGCTACATCCGGCATAATTTCCGGAACCGGATTTGCCATGGCAAACAGGATGGCATCCTTATTCATGGAAGCGACCATTTCTGCAGAAACGATACCGGGAGCGGATACCCCAACGAAGATGTCAGCACCCTTCATGGCATCTGCAAGCGTACCGGTCTGCTGCTCAAGGTTGGTAACCTCGGTCATTTTCTGTTGCATCCAGTTTAAACCTTCGGTCTTTTTGGAAACGATACCGACCTTGTCACACATGGTAATATGCGGAAAACCATAGGTTAAAAGGAGTCTTGTGATAGCAACACCGGCACTTCCCGCACCGTTTACAACAACACGGCAGTCCTCTTTTTTCTTGCCGACAACCTTTAAGGCATTGATGATTCCGGCGAGAACGACAATGGCTGTACCGTGCTGGTCATCATGGAATACCGGGATATCGAGAATTTCTTTTAAACGTTCTTCAATTTCAAAGCATCTGGGAGCACTGATATCTTCCAGATTGATACCGCCATAAGCAGGTGCAAGGTAGGTCACGGCCTTGATAATTTCTTCAGTGTCCTGGGTATCCAGACAGATCGGAACAGCGTTTACTCCACCGAATTCCTTGAACAGTACGGCCTTTCCCTCCATAACGGGCATGGCGGCGTAAGGACCGATATTGCCAAGACCAAGGACTGCGCTTCCATCGGATACGACAGCGACAGTGTTGGCCTTCATGGTATATTTGTAAGCAGCTTCCTTATCCTGTGCAATCACCTTACAAGGCTCGGCAACACCGGGCGTGTATGCAATTGAGAGATCTTCTCTTGATTTAACAGGGACTTTGGATACGACTTCAAGCTTGCCGTTCCACTGTTCATGAAGCATGAGTGCTTTTTCTGAAATATTCATAGTAGATTCCTTTCCTTTGCTTATGTAGTGTCTATGTTCCATTGTAGTATAAAATAAGAAAGTTTTCCAGTATTACTTTACAAGTGTAGAGTATAATGTTAATATAAGTAGTAATGAAAACTACATAAAATAGTGATTTAGAACAGGAGAACTGAAATGTCATATAAAATTATTGCAGACAGTTGTTGTGAATTTCCCGAGGAATATAAGGGAGATCCGCGATTTGTAAATATACCGTTAGGACTTGATGTGGCTGGGGAACACCTGTGGGATGATGAAACCTTTGACCAGGCTTCTTTCCTTCAGAAGGTGGCTGCCTCGAAGACCTGTCCCCGTTCCTGTTGTCCTTCCCCGGAGAAATATATGCGGGCGTATGATACCGATGCGGAGAACATCTTTGTTTTTACTCTTTCATCGAAATTAAGCGGCAGCTATAACAGTGCGGTGATCGGAAAAACGCTGTATGAGGAAAAGCATGGTGAAAAGAATATCTTCGTATGTGATTCCCATTCGGCAAGTGTCGGAGAGACACAGCTTGCCCTGAAGGCGGCGAAGTGGAGTGAAGAAGGCCTCCCCTTTGCGGAAATCTGTGAAAAGCTGCTGGCATTCCGGGATGAGATGAAGACTTACTTTGTACTGGATAATCTGGAAACGCTTCGCAAGAATGGACGCCTTACAGGGGTTAAAGCATTAGTTGCTTCTACCTTAAGTATTAAACCGGTGATGGCAGGACGCGAGGGAGAAATCGAGAAGCAGGCACAGGCAGTCGGCATAAAAAAAGCCCTTGCCAAAATGGCAGAGCTGATGCTTCATGAAGTGCCCGATACGGCGAAACGTGTTCTGATGATTTCCCATTGCAACTGCAAGGATCGTGCTGAATATGTGAAGAAGCTGTTTTTATCCCAGGCCTCTTTTGAAAAGGTATATATTCTCGATACCGCAGGGATCAGCAGCATGTATGCTAATGATGGCGGTATTATTGTGACTCTGTAAGCCGGTGGCTGGTCAGTACCCTTACAGTTCCGCAAGATTCTTTCTTGCATAGCTTAAGAACGGGCGGGAGTACAGTGGACAGGAAAGTCTTTTTCCATCGTCCATTGTGACCTTCAGTCCGTTTATTTTTTCTACATGGGCAGCGTTGATGATGGTGCGCTCGGAAACCAGCACAAGATGCTTATAGCTTTTAATCATGGAGTAAAAGTTTGAAACGGTATCGAGCATGGTGACATCACGACCGTCAGTTAAGTGAACGGTGAGGCAGGCATTTTTCGAGGTGACATAGGCAATGTCGTCTTCGTGTGCATAAACAGTAGTACGGTCGCTGCGCAGTTCAATTGTGGAAGCACGGTTTAAACCAAGGTGAAGTGCTTCATCAATAATGGCAGTAAGATCTGCAACCTTAATGGGCTTGTCGATAAACAGAAGATCGGCAGGCCTTTCCTGTTCGGGGAGTTTATTTAATGCTTCCCTGTAATTGATGGAAGAGGAGCACAGAGCGATGGGAGCAGTGACACCGAGGCGCCGCAGCTCGATGGCAAAGGAAAGACCGTCCGGTTCTTCACTTGTCATATCCAGAAAGAAAAGCTCATAGGGCATGGGATTGCGGCTTAAGTGCTCGCTGTTCCCGTAGGAGTCACAGAAGAATACGCCTGAGGTGCCCTTGCGCCGGTCGGATTCCCGGTCGAGTAATCGTTCCAATTGCTTGCGGTCTGCAATATTATCATCACAAATAGCTATGTGCATAAGTTTCCCTCCTGTTATAGAGTTACCAGATGAAACGGTGCTGATATCATCAGTATAACCAGAATGACCTGCAAGATCAAGATGGCAGGCATACCAAAAGTGAAGCTGCGGTGTCTGGTTTTATGGTGAAAGGTATACATTCCAAGGATCGAGCCGATGCTCCCGCCGATCAGGGCGATGGTAAACAGGGTGGCTTCCGGAATCCGGAAGGCTCTTTTCCTGGCACGGTATTTATCAATTCCCATCATCGCAAAGCCAATGAGATTGATTGTGGCAAGATAAATGATGAGCAGGGTGGTTACATGAATCATGGCGTCATCCTTTCTGATGGTGGCTCTGAACAGTTACGAATAAACCGCCATACAGAAATTGTCTATCTGCAATTTCCGTATGACGGTGTTTGATACAAGTATTATCGGGAGCGGAACTTTATTTCAGTTCACCAAGCTCCTGCATTTTCATGGCACGTACCTTGGTAGAAAGACCAAAGAGGTTGATGAAGCCTTCTGCATCATGATGGTCATAAAGATCACCTGTTGTAAAGGATGCAATGCTCTCATTGTAGAGAGAGTACGGAGAAGTTGTTCCGGCCTTGATGATGTTTCCTTTGTAAAGCTTGAACTTTACTTCACCGGTTACATACTTCTGTGTGGATTCGATGAAGGCCTGTACGGCTTCACGTAACGGAGTGAACCATTTTCCTTCGTATACGATCTGAGCCATCTTGTTGCCCATATCCTTCTTAACTGCGTAGGTATCACGGTCAAGAATTAATTCCTCTAACTGCTGATGTGCTTCGTAAAGAATGGTTCCACCGGGTGTTTCATATACACCACGAGATTTCATGCCGACAACACGGTTCTCTACGATATCAACGATACCGATACCATGCTTGCCGCCTAAACGGTTCAGTTCACGGATGATATCGGAAACCTTCATTTCCTTGCCATTTACGGACTTCGGAACACCCTTTTCAAAGGTCATGGTTACGTATTCGCCTTCTTCCGGAGCCTTCTCAGGAGTGACACCAAGAACCAACAGGTGATCGTAGTTCGGTTCATTGGCAGGATCTTCAAGCTCTAAGCCCTCATGGCTGATGTGCCATAAGTTACGGTCACGGCTGTAGCTGGAATCTGCAGAGAACGGAAGATCAATGCCGTGCTGCTTGCAGTATTCGATTTCGGATTCACGGGAATCAAGAGTCCACTTATCGCTTCTCCATGCTGCGATGATCTTAAGATCCGGAGCAAATGCCTTGATACCAAGTTCGAAACGGATCTGGTCATTTCCCTTACCGGTAGCACCGTGGCAGATGGCAACAGCGCCTTCCTTACGTGCGATTTCAACTAACTTCTTGGCGATCAGAGGTCTTGCCATAGAGGTTCCAAGTAAATATTTATTCTCATAAACTGCATGAGCCTGTACACAGGGAACAACATAGTCATCACAGAATTCATCGATTACATCGAGAATGTATAACTTCTCAGCTCCGCAGTATTTTGCTCTTTCTTCCAGTCCGTCGAGTTCTTCTTCCTGTCCGCAGTCGATACATACGCAGACCACTTCATAGTCGAAGTTCTCTTTTAACCAGGGGATAATTGCGGTAGTATCAAGACCACCGGAGTACGCGAGAATTACTTTTTCTTTCATTTGAAATGCCTCCATATTTTATAAAATTTAAAATTATTCGCTTCCACTTCTGCTAATATACAACATCTCCTGTGAAAATGCAACACTTATTTTGCATATTTTTGCATAAAACACCGAATTATATAAATTAATTTGTAGAAAAACTGGAAAAAGACTTGAATAATATGCATAAAAGATGTATTGTTATACATGCTGACGGTAATGAGGATTATATTAATGTAACTATTCAGTTGCGACATTTGCAAAATTGTATTATCGTAGAAGTAATGAGTTGACAGGATAATGAATTATATTAAGGAAAGGACAATCATTTTGTTATGAAGACGAAAATTTTTATCGACGGAAGCGAAGGAACGACAGGATTACGGATCCATGAACGTTTTGCGGGAAGAGACGATGTGGAGATTCTTCCGATTGCATCAGAATTAAGAAAGGATGTCGGAGAGCGTAAGCGTCTCATCAACGAATCGGACATCACTTTTCTTTGTCTGCCGGATGCCGCAGCCAGAGAGTCGGTAAGTCTGATTGAGAATGAGAATGTCCGTATTATTGATACATCAACGGCACATCGTACCCAAGAAGGATGGGCCTATGGATTCCCGGAGCTGTCCGGTGAATTCCGTGAAAGAATTGCCAAAGGAAAACGGATTGCCGTGCCGGGCTGTTATGCGACCGGTTTTATTTCCTTAGTATATCCGTTGATCCGGAGCGACATTTTACCGAAGGATTATCCGGTAGCGACCTTTGCCATGTCCGGCTACAGCGGCGCCGGCAAGAAGGCGATTGCAGTCTATGAATCCGAAGACCGTGCACCGGAGTTTGATGCGCCGAGGGAGTATGCACTTTCCCAGCAGCATAAGCACTTAAAGGAAATGACGAAGATTACCGGACTGCAAAGAACACCGTTGTTTTCCCCGATGGTCTGTGACTACTACAGCGGCATGATTGTCACCTTACCGCTTTATACCGACTTATTAAATGGAAAGCCGTCCCTGCAGGAGGTACAGGAAAAGCTTGCTGCCTTCTACGAAGGAGAACCGTTTATTCAGGTGATGCCTCTTGGCAAGGAGGAAGAGACGAACGGCTTCCTTGCAGGAAATGCAAGAAGCGGTTGGGATGGACTGGAAATTTTCGTAACCGGAAACGAGGACCGGATCCTTATATCGTCCCGGTTTGATAATCTTGGAAAGGGAGCTTCGGGTGCAGCCATCCAGTGCATGAACATCGTGATGGGCGTGGATGAAAAGAAGGGACTGAATTTATAAGATTCAGGAACGGCTCAGTAAGGAAAGATGATGAATAACAATTTTGAAATACGGACCATGACCATAGAGGACTATCAGGGTGTTCATGATCTGTGGATGACGATTAAGGGCTTTGCCATAAGAAGCATTGATGATTCAAAGGAAGGCGTTGCTTCCTTTTTAAAAAGAAATCCGACGACCAGCGTGGTTGCCGTTGCCGACGGGAAAATCGTAGGAAGTATCCTGTGCGGGCATGACGGACGAAGAGGGTGTCTGTATCACGTCTGTGTGGACGAAGCATACCGGATGCATGGGATTGGCAAGGGTATGGTGGTGTTTTGCATGCAGGAGCTGCAGAAGGAGCACATCAGCAAGGTTTCCCTCATTGCATTTACCAGGAACGACATCGGTAATGCGTTCTGGAAGCAGATCGGCTGGACGAAGCGGGAAGATTTGAATTACTATGATTTTACATTAAATACGGAAAATATTATCCGTTATAATGAAGGGTGAGCAGGAGGATAAAATGAAACAGATTACAGGTGGAATCACTGCTGCGAAGGGATTTCAGGCAGCAGGTATTGAAGCAGGAATCAAATACCAGAACCGTAAGGATATGGCGATTATTTACAGTGAAAAGCCGTGTGTGGCGGCAGGAACCTTTACCAGCAATGTCGTAAAGGCCGCTCCCGTAAAATGGGATCGGAAGCTGGTGGAAGAATCTCCCTATGTACAGGCGGTGATTGTGAATACCGGAATTGCAAATGCAGGAACCGGCGCAGAGGGCATGAAGCTTTGTGAAGAAACGGCAAAGGAGGCCTCCAGGGTGCTTGGTATTCCGGAAAATGCCGTACTCATCGGATCCACAGGTGTCATCGGGGCGCAGCTCCCCATCGACCGGATCAAGGCAGGAATCAGCAGACTTGCCGAGGCTAAGAACGATTCCTTAGAAGCTGGAACCGATGCCTCCAGGGCAATTATGACAACGGATACCGTGAATAAGGAGCTGGCCGTACAGGTGGAAATCGGCGGTGTGACCGTAACACTCGGTGCAATGAGCAAGGGCTCCGGCATGATTCATCCAAATATGTGTACCATGCTCGGCTATGTGGCTACGGACGCGGTAATTGAAAAGGAAGTTTTACAGAAGATGCTCCGCGAGGATGTGGTGGATACCTATAACATGATCTCAGTCGATGGAGATACTTCAACGAATGATACGTTGCTGGTGCTTGCAAACGGAATGGCAGGCAATCCCACGATTCAGGAGGGAACGGCAGATTATGAAGCGTTCAGGGCAGCGCTTCACTATGTAAATGAAACACAGGCCAAGCGTCTTGCAGGAGATGGCGAGGGTGCAACAGCACTGGTAGAATGTCATGTATATCATGCAGATACGAAAGAAAATGCAAGAATTCTTGCAAAAAGCGTCATCTGTTCCAGCCTGACCAAGGCTGCTGTTTACGGACACGATGCCAACTGGGGAAGAATCCTGTGTGCACTTGGCTATTCCGGAGCGCAGTTTGATCCGGAGCATATGGAGCTGTATTATGCAGCAGGAGATCGGAAGATTCTCATTTATAAGGATGGCGGGGATGCCGGTTACAGTGAAGAAGAGGCCAGTGATATTTTGTCCCAGAAGGAAGTACAGATCCTGGCAGATATGAAGATGGGTGAAGCCGAGGCTACCGCATGGGGCTGTGATCTGACCTATGATTATGTTAAGATCAATGCAGATTATAGGAGCTGATGTCTAAGAGATTTTACTGTGTCACAGGATTTACAGACAAGGTGGCATTCACAGAAAGTAATCCGGAATAACTCCGGAAAGCTATCAAAATTTAAAGGATGGATCATAACATGGATAAGGATATGCAGGAGGTTTTAAAAAAAGCGGAGGTTTTGATCGAGGCGCTTCCGTACATTCAGCAGTTTAACCGGAAGATCATCGTTGTAAAATACGGTGGCTCTGCCATGAGCAACGAGGAACTGCAGAAGAATGTCATTAAGGATGTAACATTATTAAAGTTGGTTGGCTTCAAGCCGATCATTGTGCACGGCGGTGGAAAGGAAATCAGCCGTTGGGTAGGCAAAGTCGGCAAGGAAGCAAAGTTCGTGAACGGACTTCGTGTGACCGATGCAGAGACCATGGAAATTGCCGAAATGGTTTTAAATAAGGTAAATAAGAGTCTTGTGAATATGGTAGAAGAGCTTGGTGTGAATGCCGTTGGTTTAAGCGGTAAGGACGGCGGTCTCTTAAAGGTAGAGAAGCGTTACTCCGAGGGACAGGACATCGGCTTTGTCGGCAATATTACCGAAGTGAATCCGAAGATTCTGTTTGATATGTTAGAGAAAGATTTCCTGCCGATTGTTGCACCGATCGGATATGATGAGAATTTTGATACCTATAACATCAATGCGGATGATGCAGCCTGCGCCATTGCAAAGGCCGTCGGAGCAAACAAGCTGGTGTTCCTCACGGATATCGAGGGCTTATATAAGGATATCAATGATAAGGATTCCTTTATTTCGAGAATCCGGGTTTCCGCAGCGGATGCGCTGATTCAGGAAGGTATCATTGGTGGAGGCATGCTTCCGAAGCTGAATAACTGTACTTCCGCAGTAAAGAACGGTGTAAGCCGGGTACATATCCTCGATGGCAGAATTCCTCACAGTATGCTGCTGGAAATCTTTACCCACAACGGAATCGGAACAGCGATCGTTCCGGATGATGATCCGATCAGTGATGAAAAGTAAGCGATGCGGAAAATCGTAAGAATACAGGTGAGTGAATAACAAGGAGCTAAGAATATGGGAACAATGAAGGAATATATTGACGAAGCAGAACGGGATCTGCTTCATACCTATAACCGTTTTCAGATCGTGTTGGATCATGGTGACGGTGTTCATCTTTATGACATGGATGGAAAGGAATATCTTGATTTCTGTGCAGGAATTGCGGTATTTGCACTTGGTTACAATAATCAGAGATACAACGATGCACTGAAGGCACAGATTGACAAGCTGATTCATACCTCGAATTATTATTACAATGTTCCGGCGATTGAAGCTGCACGAAAAATGAAGGAAGTATCCGGCATGGACCGCGTTTTCTTCACAAACAGCGGTGCGGAATCCATTGAGGGTGCGATTAAGGCAGCCAGAAAATATGCGTATTTAAAGGATGGTACAACCGATCATGAGATCATTGCCATGGAGCATTCCTTCCATGGAAGAACGATGGGCGCACTTTCCGTTACCGGAAACCCCAAATACCGGGAAGCCTTTGAACCCATGATCGGCAACATCCGCTTTGCAAAAATGAATGACTTTGAAAGTGTGTTAAGCCAGGTGACGGACAAGACCTGTGCGATTTTGTTTGAGACCGTACAGGGCGAAGGCGGCATTTATCCTGCAGAAGAAGAATTCATGAAGAAGGTGAAGGCTCTCTGCGAGGAAAAGGATATCCTGCTGATTCTCGATGAGATTCAGTGTGGAATGGGCAGAACCGGATATATGTATGCATGGCAGAAGTATGGAGTAAAGCCTGATATTATGACAACGGCCAAAGCGCTTGGCTGTGGCGTGCCGGTCGGAGCGTTCCTGATGACCGAAAAGGTCGCACAGCACTCCTTAACAAGCGGCGATCATGGAACGACTTATGGTGGAAATCCGCTTGCAGCAGCAGCCATTAATGTGGTACTTGATTTATTCAGGGAGAACCATATAATAGATAATGTGCAAAAAACAGGTGCGTATCTGGAAGAGAAGTTAAACGGGCTTGCAGAAAAGTACGATGTCATTGAAACACGCCGTGGTATCGGCATGATGCAGGGACTTGTCTTTAAGGTGCCGGTCGGACCTGTGATTAATAAAGCACTGGAAAGGGGACTGATCCTGATTAATGCCGGAAGCGATATCATCCGTTTTGTTCCGCCTCTTGTGATTACAAAGGAGGATGTGGATCAGATGATCGGTATTCTCACGGAGAGCATTGAGGAGTCTCTTTCCTAAAAAATTGATGTTTTGTAGTAGAAATGGAGTTTTTATATGAAGAAACGACTCATGGCAATTTTACTCATTGCCCTGGCCGCGGCAGGTATTTTTGCGATCGGAAAATCGGGAATGCCTGTAAAGGAAAAGGAGCAGCAGGAAGAAGCTTCCCTGTTTGACGGAAATAATAAGGACAGTATTTATCTCTGGTATACCGATGATGCGTTAACCACTTATCTAAGCAGTGCGGCAGTTGCCTATAACGAAACGCATGATGCCCGGATTGTGCCGGTGCTGGAATCAGGACTTGATTATGTCGAGACAATCAACCGGAATTCGATTGAATCCAATATGCCGGATTTATATGTGATCAGTAATGATGCATTGGAAAAGGCTTATCTGGCAGGACTGGCCGTACCGGTCGAACCGACAGTCAACATGGAAGAAACCTTTATCGGAAAGGGACTTGCGGCTGCAACCTATAAGGATAAACTTTTGGGATATCCGTTTTATTTTGAGACGAGTTCCCTGCTTTATAACAAGACATATCTGAGGGATCTTGCTGTTGCGCAGCTCACACAGGAGCAGGAAGAAGCGGCGGCGCAGGAAGCGCAGGAGAATGCGGATTCCGAAAGTGGAGATGCAGCACAGAGCAGTTCGGATACTGGAAGTGCGGATGCAGCACAGAGCAGCTCAGATACTGGAAGTTCAGACACAGCTACTGATAGTAGTGATTCGCAAACGACTGAAGCAGATGAAGAAGAATCTCCATTCACAGAGGAGCAGATTGAAGCCAAAATTCAGGAATATCTTCCGAAAACAATCGAGGATATCCAGACCTTTGGTGATATGTACGACGCACCCGAGCAGGTAGAATCCGTATTTAAGTGGGATGTCACGGATATTTTCTACAATTACTTTTTCATCGGCAATGCCATCAATATGGGCGGCGAGAGCGGCTGGGATACGGAACAGGTGGACATTTATAATCTGAATGCGATCCAGAGTATGACCGCTTATCAGAACCTGAATAACTTCTTTTCGATTGATACGAGTGCAATCAGTTATGAAAGCACACTGAATGATTTCATGGAAGGTAAAGTGGTATTTACCGTGGCAACCTCCGATGCCGTAGCAACCCTGGAGCAGGCAAAGCAGGATGGAACCTTTGCCTATGAATATGGATTTGTGACAACGCCATCCTTTAAAGAAGAGGAGCTTTCCAGTTCCCTTTCGGTAACGAACTGTGTGGCAATCAATGGCTATTCGACGAATCAGGAAGCAGCAAATGATTTTGCAAGATACTTAACCTGCGAGTACAATGAAATTCTTTATGACCGTTCCGGTAAGGTTTCAGCGCAGAAGGATATGGAATATCCGTATGAAGCGTTACAGGTTTTTGCTAAGGAATACGAGACCTCCGTTCCGATTCCGAAGATGCTTGAAACGGGTAATTATTGGCTGAAGCTCGAAGCGCTTTTTGCGGAGATCTGGAATGGTGCAGATGCGAATGAGGAGTTAAAGACGCTTTCCGAACAGATTAAGTACCAGATTACCGGTGAGCAGATCGAAGAGACTTACATCGAGGATACGACCGAAGACAGTGAAGAGGATGAGGTGGAATATCTGGATGAAGATTATTACCGGCAGCAGGCTCTGGACAATCAAAGTGAATAAAAGGTAAGAATGAGATTCCAATCATGTGGGGATACTGTGGATAAAGTCCGGACGGACAGAAAGGCAGGAATTCATATGATTGGAATTTTTATTGCACTGCTTTCGGGAGCATTGATGAGCGTACAGGGAGTATTTAATACACAGGTGACGAAAACCACCGGTATCTGGGTGGCAAATGTGTTCGTGCAGTTCACGGCATTACTTGTCTGTCTTGCCGCATATTTCATTACCGACCGCAGCTCCTTCGGAAAGCTGATGCAGATCGAACCGAAATATATGCTTCTTGGCGGAGCAATCGGGGCGTTTATCACGTACACGGTCATTAAGAGCATGGAAGCCTTAGGCCCTGCAAAGGCCGTGATGATGATCATTATTTCACAGCTCATCGTCGCTTATATCATTGAAGTGTTCGGCTGGTTTGGCGTGGAGAAGCAGCCGTTTGAGTGGAAAAAGGTAATCGGCGCGATTATTGCCATTGTTGGAATGATCATTTTTAAAGCGGAATAGTGCTTGTAAATGTTCAATATTTCTATTACAATAATTAGTAATTGTTATAAGGGCTCCTTCCGAAATCGGAAAGGATGACAATGAAGAAAAAATATCGATTTCTGTTTCTTATTCCGGTGATTCTGCTGTGCACACTGTTCGGGTGCCGTAAGGAAAAAGCGGAATTGCTGTTTGAAGATACAGAGAAGATCATAGAAGAGGATCCGGCGGGTTCGTCAGAAAAGTCGGAAGAGAACCGGGAAGCCGGCAGAAGCGTGGACTCCGGTGGAGATGCCCGGAAAGAATCCAATATAGGAAAAACCGGGACGGCAGTTGAAGATACGGGGAGCATTAATTCAGGTATAATTGCTGCAGGGACGCATGAAGAAAATGAAGCGAAGGTGTCCTGCATGGTGCATGTCTGCGGAGCGGTGGAACAGCCCGGTGTTTATGAACTGCCGCAGGGAAGCCGCATTTATCAGGCAATTGCATGTGCAGGCGGATTAAGTGATGAGGCAGATCCCGATTACTTAAACCAGGCAGATTTTGTGTCCGATGGAGAGAAGGTTTATGTACCTACCCGTGAAGAGGTTACGGAAATGGACGACCGATTGCAGATTGTTTCGGGACAACCTGATGGATCTGGAGGAGCTTATCCTGTATTGGGGGCAGGCTCACAGAGTCAGGAGGAACAGGCAGCTTCAGGTCTGGTGAATCTGAATACGGCATCAGAGGAGCAGTTATGTACCCTGCCAGGGATCGGCAGCAGTAAGGCTAAGAGCATCATTGCCTACAGGGAAGAGCACGGCAGTTTTGACCGGATTGAGAGTGTGATGAATGTGGCCGGAATCAAGGATGGATTGTTTCAGAAAATCAAGGCATATATTACCGTATAGTGCGTGAAATGGAATGCGGTTGAGGTAGAGGAAAATGGCGAAGAAAGTTTTGGTAGTGGATGATGAAAAACTGATTGTAAAGGGAATCCGGTTCAGTCTGGAACAGGATGGAATGGAAGTGGACTGCGCCTATGACGGCGAGGAGGCGCTTGCCATGATTCAGAATAAAGAATACGACATCATTCTTCTGGATGTGATGCTTCCCAAGAAGGATGGGTTCGAGGTCTGCCAGCAGGTGCGGGAGTTTTCCGGTGTGCCTATTGTGATGCTGACCGCCAAAGGAGAGGATATGGATAAGATTCTCGGCCTTGAATACGGCGCGGATGATTATATTACGAAGCCGTTTAATATTCTTGAAGTGAAGGCAAGAATCAAGGCCATCATGCGCAGAACAACACCGAAGCAGAAGGAAGCAGCCAGGGTGATTGAGGATGGAGATCTGAAGCTTTACTGTGATGACCGCAGGGCATTTGTGGCAGGCAGGGAGATGAACCTGACTGCCAAGGAATTTGATGTGTTAGAGCTTCTGGTTTTAAATCCCAATAAGGGTTACAGCAGAGAGAACCTTTTGAAGCTGATCTGGGGAAATGATTATCCGGGGGACGTGCGTACTGTGGATGTTCATATCCGCCGTCTGCGTGAAAAAATCGAAGATAATCCATCCAATCCCCGCTATGTACATACGAAATGGGGCGTTGGCTACTATTATAATCAGCAGAAATAATTATTTTTACTATTGCGATTTCATAAATATATGTTACACTTAAAACTAAACGAACGTTCAGTAATGAAAAGAAAGGTACATATGAAAGCGACGGAACAACAGCATAACGAGAAGAAACAGGAGATTATGGAAAAGTGCTTTGCATGTTATGCCGAAAACGGGTTGAATGGCACAGGAATCAAAGCATTGGCGAAGGCCTGTGGGTTCACGCAGGCAAATCTGTATGGCTATTTTGAGAATCTGGATGATCTGATTATCCAGTCCACGGCCTACTGCATGGCTAAGGTGGAGGATGACTTTATGAAGAAGGCTCCTGCCGATGCGGGGGATGTTATGCGGTTTATTGAGGAGATCCCTTATTGGACGGCAAGGGAGCATGGGAAGAAATACCGGCTGATGTATCAGGTTTATGCGCACCCGAAATACATAGAACATGGCAAAAAATTTTTCCAGGGTGTCAATGAGCGTTATACTGAATATGCCAGACAGCTTGAACCGAAGCTCGGTATTCCCTATACGACCATTACGCCGCTGATTTTTATCTTGGTTCGTGCCTGTGTTCATTATGCAATGTTTGAGGATGAATATTACCTGAAAGCACAGCTGGAGGTTCTGAAACAGGCAGTAAATCTGTTTGCAGGCAAATATCGTACTGAATTTTCAGATGGAGGTAACAGAAAATGAAAAAACAATTACGCTGCATACTGCTTCTTGCTTTATGCATTATAGGACTTTGCCTTGTGCCGGTCACGGCAAACGCCGAGGGGGAGAACGTCATTGAACTGACGTAGGATAATTATAGGGGTTTTTAAAAAACAGGCTCCTATAATAAATCCTACCTTCCAACAGGCAGTTATAAACTGATGGGGGACATCACCCTTGATGAGACATTGCTCATTGGTTATGATGGGCAGTTTTATGATGACTACTTCCCTAATGTGACTCTGGATCTGAACAGATATGTATTACGGCAAGGAAATGGACCGGATATTTCTGTAATCCATGTATATCAGGGCAGTACCCTGACCATTCAGGACAGCCGACCGGATGCAATCCATAAATTTACGGCGGACAGTACAGGATTATGGCATCTGGACGAAAATGGGGATAAAACTGTAAACGGCGGCATCATTACCGGGTCAGTCAAAACGGGACTGGTGCTACCGGCAGCTTTTCCATGTCCTCCGATGCCACGATCAATGGCAGCTTTAAAGATGATAATTCGGGTGCAACGGCCATAAGACCTGACGATCCAACGAAGGCCGATTATTTTTTTTGCGGCTGGTACGATAATAATGGGTTATTATGGGATTTTAACACGTCGGTCACCACAGATCTGAAGCTTACGGCGGAATGGATATCGAAGGACGCGCACTATAAGGAAACCGAGACCGTCACAGCGGCGGTTGTTGTCACACAGTCACGAACCTGTACACTTGACGAGCTGTCCACTTATACGGCGGTCTTTACAAACAAGGCGTTTGCCACTCAGACGAAGGAAAATGTCAAGACAGCGGATAAGCTTGGTCACAACTTCAGGATACAGTCGGATGGTGAGACGCAGCACTTTAGCAAATGCTCCCGCTGTGGAGCGACAGGCCCGAAGGAAAACCATACCGGTGGAACGGCTACGAGCACTGAAAAAGCAGAGTGTGCGGTCTGTCACGCGAAGTACGGTGAGATTGACCAGGACAATCACAGTGAGTTGGAAGAGGTAGACGAGGTTCCCGCAACGGCGGAGGACACGGTTTCACCAAAGGTTACGCCCACCATCAGCCCGGCAGGCGGTGACAACACTAACCAATCTACGGTCGAAGAGGAAATGCCATCTCCTGAGACAGAATCGACGGATGCGCGGCCATGGAAGATAGTTGCAGCTGCAGTTCTCGGTATCATCTGTGTAGCGGCAGCAGTAGTTGTGCTTGTGCTCCGTAAGAGAAAAACAACAGAAACAGATTGATAAAATACTGAAGCCTCCGTAATTTTTCGGAGGCTTCACCTGTTATAAAGTGAATTTTTCAATAAATGAAATTAGTAATAGATCTGTTAAAAGTTAACAGGTGTATATTGAGGTATGGGAAAAATTCGTATATAATGTCACTATGATAGATTTATTACCGGAATCATTCGTGAGGAAACAGAAGTAATGTCTGAAAAATCAAAATTTTCTTTTTCCAAATTAAAGGTTGGACACAGCTTAAAGCTGCGTCTGTTTATCATTATTTTTCTTGCGGGAATTATCCCGTGTACGATTATTTACCATGTTATTCTGAGCAATTATGAAGACCGTGCCGTCAAGGTGCGGATTTCTGACGTGCAGAACCAGTTGAAGATTATTGCGGATCATCTGATCACCTATAACTATCTGCCGGACAGTTCTTCGGAAGTGATTAATGCAGAGCTCGAGCAGCTTTCCAATCTGTATAACGGGCGTGTCATGATTATTAACGGCAGCCTGAAAATCGTGAAAGATACCTATGGACTCAGCGAAGGAAAGACGATTGTTTCCGAAGAAGTGATTAAGTGTTACAAGGGTTCGAACACTGCAAATTATGATCGGGTGAACGGGTTTATTGAGATTACGGTTCCGATTATGGAGACGATTTCCGAACAGAATGCGACACCCGAACAGCCGGAAGGAACGGAAGTGGTGCGTGGTGTGATGCTGACCAGCGTTTCGACCGACAGTATTGACATGACACTTTCCATTCTGAGCCGGAAGGCATTGATTATCGAGATTCTCATGGCTCTGTGTATTCTGGCACTGGCAATTATTCTGGCAAGAATTCTGATCCGGCCTTTTGACCGGGTATCAGGAGCAATCAGCGAGGTGCAGGAGGGATACACTAATGAGACGATTAGTGTGCCGGATTACATAGAAACAGAGCATATTGTAGATGCGTTTAATAGCGTGCTGCAAAGGATGAATGCACTTGATGAAACGAGGCAGGATTTCGTGGCAAATGTCTCCCATGAGCTGAAAACGCCGATTACGTCCATGAAGGTGCTGGCCGATTCTCTGATTGCACAGGAGGATGTGCCTGTGGAGCTGTACCGGGAATTTATGGTAGATATTGCAGAAGAAATTGAGCGTGAGGATAAGATTATCAATGATCTGCTTGCACTTGTGAAGCTGGACAAGTCAGCAGCATCCGTAAATATCACATCCGTTGATATCAATGCACTCACAGAGCTGATTTTACGGCGGCTTCGTCCGATTGCCAAGAAAACCGATATTGAGCTGACACTTATCAGTAAGCGTGAAATTATTGCGGAAGTGGATGAGGTGAAGCTGTCGTTGGTTTTAACCAATCTGATTGAAAATGCCATTAAGTATAACCGGGAACAGGGTAAGGTGAATGTCATTCTGGATGCAGATCATCAGTTTTTTACCGTACAGGTGGCGGATACCGGCATCGGAATTCCGGAGGATTCGATCCAGCATATTTATGAGCGTTTTTACCGTGTAGACAAGTCACACTCGCGGGAAATCGGCGGAACGGGGCTTGGACTTGCGATTACCAAGAGTGCCGTACAGTTGTTACGCGGTTCGATTAAGGTAGAGAGTATTCAGGGAGAGGGCAGCGTCTTTACGGTGAAGATTCCACTGACAAGATCGCTGGCGTAGCGGATGAGGATAGCGGTATGAGAAAGAAAAAGTTTTTTTTGTCAGTATTATTTTTCATGATTTTGTTGTGTGCCTGTGGAAAGAAGGAGCAGGAAACAGGAAAGCTATATCATATTTACAGTCTGAATAATGAAGAGACTGCCATTGCGAGCCATGATTACCGGACGGAAACGACCGACAGGGAGGCTTTGTTACAGGAACTTCTTGAGCAGTTGTCAGTGCCTGCGGACAAGCTGCAGTACCGTGCGCCGTTAAGCGGTAATGTGCAGCTGCTTTCCGAATCAATTACCGAGGAGCAGCTTCTGCTTGATTTCAGTGAAGAATATTACCGTCAGCCGGTGACAACCGAGGTACTCACCAGGGCGGCGATAGTGCGGACCCTGTCCCAGATTGACGGCGTGGCACATATTTCCTTTCAGGTAAAGGAAGAGCCGTTGATGGATACCTACGGAAATGTGATCGGTGTAATGAACGCCGATATGTTTATTGATAACGATGGCAATGAGATCAATACCTATGAGAAGGCAAGACTGCTGCTTTATTTTGCAAATGAAGATGGAACAAAGCTCTGTCCCGTAACGAGAAATGTGGTATACAGCAGTAACATTTCCATGGAGCGGCTTGTTGTGGAGCAGCTGCTTTTGGGACCGCAGAAGAATGAAAGTGGCTATGCGGTGTTGAATCCGTCCACGAAGATTCAGAGTGTGACTGTCAAGGATGGAACGTGTTATGTAAACTTGGATGCATCCTTCTGGACGAAGTCTAATAATGTCAGCTCGGATGTGATGATTTATTCGATTGTAAATTCACTGGCAGAGTTGTCCAGTGTGAATCGTGTACAGATTACCATTGATACGGAGGGGGCGGTAGATCTTAAAGATAATGCCAGCTTGCAGCCGTCGTATGAAAGGAATCTGGATATTGTGGAGTAAAGGAGGAAATGAATGAAAAAGCGCCCCTTAAGTGTGGGGTGTCTGGTAGTGGTGATTTTGATTTGTATTGTAACTTTCCTGTCACGGAAGGAACCATGGAACTGCCCGGATCTGGAAGGGCAGACGGTTATTGTGCAGGGAAGGGTTTATCAGAAAGAAGTGAAAAACCTGGGTGGACAGGATAAGACGATAGTCTACTTAAAGCAGGTTTCTTTTGCAGGAGAGGCATCCGAAAATGGGTGGTCTATTGCGGGGGAGAGGCCGGTGGAACGACAGCCGGAGAAAAGTCAGTCAGAGGAAGGGCAGTTACCCGTACAGGAGAAATGTGCAGAAAGGCTGGCTGACATAGAAGATACAGAAAACATCCTGTGTTACTTACTTAATCTTATTT
>USDI01000006.1 GCA_900553305.1 uncultured Lachnospiraceae bacterium | reverse complement strand
AAAGCGGAAAGAAGCATGGGAGGAGAAGTGTAAAATTATGGTCAATCAGGAAAATAAACAGGTAAATAAAAAAGATGCTCCGGATCAAATCAAACCGGTATTGAACGGGGCAGCCGAGACGATGCTGCAGAGCTTTTATGCACGTGCGATGTACAGTAAGAATCCAAAGCATAAGTTTAAGGATGAAAAGGCAGAGGAAATTGTGGCAAAGCTGGATTATGACTTTTCCAGGGCATCTAAGGACAATACTATGAGTGCCGGAGTTATTGCACGTACGGTAGTATTTGATGAACTGGTGTCTGATTTTATTATGAAAAATCCGGACTGTACGGTAGTAAATATCGCCTGTGGTCTGGATACCAGATTTTATCGTATGGATAATGGAAGGATTACCTGGTACAACCTGGATTTGCCGGAAACCATTGCAGTGAGGGATTCGGTATATAATGAAAAAGGCAGAGTATCCACAATTGGATGTTCGTGCTTTGATCCGGCGTGGGCAGAACAGGTAACCGTAAGAGGAAAAATGCTTTTTATCATTGAGGGGCTTTCGATGTATCTTACGAAAGAGCAGGTGCAGCAGATGCTTTCGATTATTTATGATAATTTTGATAATGCCTGTGTCATGCTGGAATGTCTGTGCCCGAAATTTGTGAACAAAGAGAAAGTTGAGAAATCCATCCAGTCAACCGGTGCTGTGTTTACCTGGGGAGCGAACAGCTTTGAAGAAATGGCTGATCTGGCAAAAGGATTCCACAAGGTGAAAAACGACAATATTGTCCGAGGTATGGAGGTAGTGAATCCGGTTTATAAACTGGTAACATGGATGCCTTTCGTGAAGAAAATAGCCCAGAAAATTATTATCTTTAGTAAATAACCTTTTTATCCTATCAGTTGCACTTTGGGGGAATATTGGATATGCTGATAAAGTAAAAGATTTAAGTAATATATTGTAAACAGGGAAGACAACAGATATGGGAAAAAGATTTGGAAGAACCAGACGGTTTATCATGATCGTAAGTATGGGAATATTATGTATTAATCTGGCGGCCTGTGCAGGGAAAGAGAAAGAGGTTTCTGAGATTGATGGAGAGAGAACAGAACAGGCAGAAGATAATCGTGTGGCAAAAAACGGGAATTTTGTTTTAGCACGTCCGTCTCAAAATGGAGCATTGTCTGTGAAAGGAACACAGCTTGTCGATGAAAAAGGGCAGGCGGTACAGCTTCGTGGTGTCAGTACACATGGAATTGCATGGTTTCCGGATTTTGTGAATCGGGATGCCATGATACAGTTAAGCAATGACTGGGGAGCCAATTTGTTCCGGATTGCGTTGTATACCGATGAAAATGGCGGCTATTGTACGGATGGTGATAAGGAAAAGCTGAAAAAGCTTGTAGCAGATGGCGTCGGATACGCGAAGCAGGCAGATATGTATGTGATTGTGGACTGGCATGTTCTGCATGACCAGAATCCTTTGACGCATAAAGATGAGGCAATCCGGTTTTTTGATGAAATGTCAGAAAAATTCAAGGATGAGAACCATGTGATCTATGAGATCTGCAATGAGCCAAATGGCGATACCACATGGGAAGACGTGAAAGCCTATGCCGAAGAAGTGATTCCGGTGATACGGGACAATGTGAAAGATGCGGTTATCTTAGTGGGAACGCCCACCTGGTCGCAGGAGATTGACAAGCCGCAGAAGGATCCGGTCATCGGATACGATAATATCATGTACACCCTTCATTTTTATGCTGCAACACATAAAGAAGATCTGCGAAATAAAATGAAGGATGCCATAGCGGCCGGAATCCCGGTTTTTGTCAGTGAATATGGGCTGTGTGACGCAAGCGGTAACGGTGGAAATGATTTGGCACAGGCAGAAATCTGGGTGGATACCATGGATCAGTTGGGAGTCAGCTATGCAGTCTGGAGCTTCTGCAATAAGAATGAAACCTCTGCGCTGATTGCGTCTTCCTGTCAAAAGACTTCCGGCTTTGCAGAGGAAGACTTAAGTGAAAGCGGTAAATGGATTTATGCGTTGCTCCATGAGGAGGAGAAGGATCAGGAGAAGAAATCAGAGACTGCGGTAGTAGGTGGCACAAGTGCAAAGAGTAGTACTGCTTGTGAAACGAACATAAAGTCTGACGGCAATCAAAATGAGAATCCAAATGAGCACACCAATGTACAGAAGCTGGTCTATGGGGATTTTACCGTGGACACGCAGGTAATTGGAAGCTGGGAGTCCGAAGGAAAGAACTTTTACCAGTATCAGCTGACTGTGACAAATGAAGGAACAGAAGCAGTAACGTCATGGGAGATTTCAGTGATGTTTTCCGGAAATATTACGCTTTCAGACGGTTGGAATGGAGAATACACAGTGGACGGAAAGAAACTCACGATTCGTTCCAAAGATTATAATGGGAAAATCGAAGCCGGGGGAGTTGTGACAGATGTCGGATTTATTGTAAGTGCATCCGGAGAACTGGCGATGCAGTAAGTGATTAACTAAAGTTTTCCACCCGTCATGCCGATTTAACTATTAGAAATGCGGTAGTATAGCATTGGGGAACTGATACGCACAGTTCTTGTTTGACTCACGGAGGAGGAAAACAGACATGAAAGGAATCAACGTCGGGATACAGAGTGTACAGCAGCAGAATGGCAATGTGCTGTTTTTAAAGAAGAATAGTAATATGAGGGATATCCGGAGGAGCCTTTCGACTTCCCGGGAGGAATCGTCGGGTGCACCTTCGCAGATATCGGGTTCGAATTCGATGTTCAGCAGTACGCAGAGCTATGGGGAATCCTTAAGAACGCAGCGGCAGCAGGCGAAGAATACTTCCTTAAGCCTGAAAAAGCTGAAATATCAGTTTAAGAATTTATCCACGAAAATTCTGCGCAGCAAAACTTCCCTTGCAGCGAAGCAGGCGGCAGGTCAGGCACGTCGTGAGGTTCTGCGGTTGAAGAGCAAGAAGCAGAGTGGCGATTACGACAGTGAAGAGATTCAGGCAGCGATTGATCATGCCAAGGCGATGGAGCGTGTTGCCAGGAAGAAGGCAAGGCATCTGGAAGAAGAGGAAATGGCGAAATGCACCGGTGGCCCGTGTGCGGGCAGTAAAATCGACGCAGAAGAGAAGCTTAACGGAGAAGATACGAAAACTGCCGGGGAGAATCAGAAGGAACCAGAAAATGCACAGGAAAGCATGGATTCGGTGCAGAATGAATATGTGATGACCAATCCCGATCTGACAATGCTCCAGATGTATGCAAACTGTGGCACGGCATTGGACAGTCTGAACGAAGTTCTTTCGAGCCTTAGTGAGTTTTCGGATGAGATTTGGGATCAGTTTTCGGAGAGCATGAAGGATCTGTTCAGTGAAATGGGAATGGATGAATTATCGGATTCCCTTATGTCAGTTCAGAGGGATATGGATCCGGCAGATCTTAAGATGATGAAGATCAAGCATCGTAACAAAGAGATGAAGGATATTGTCAAGGCAGATGCAGAGTATCTGAAAGCAGTATTTGACCGACTGGAAAAGATGAAATCCAATGGTGTGATACCGATGAGTAACGGAAGCCTGTCTTTTGGATCTTCAGATACAATGTCTGCTGCGGAGGTCGCAGGTGTAAGTGCACCGGCAGCAGTTTCCGTACCGGTTATCAATGTTACCTGCTAACCGGACGCGGGTTACATGCATTTGTCGAAGACAGACAGAGAGTGCACAACGCAGGCATGTGAGGGATAGACAGATATTATGAATATAGGATAGATAGAACATGGTGGTGATGAAAATTACTGCCATGTTTTTGTGTTGCCATGCATATGAGAAAATGATCCAGTGGATCATTTTTGAGTAGAGCACTAGCGAGACCAAGCTAGAAGCGCAGGTAGAGGTTAGTGCGAACCAGTCCGGAACACTTAACGAGAGCAAGTCGAAGGAGTAGCACGAGTTTAGTGAGAGGGACAAGCAGAAAACATTTATAGCAACAAGTTTTAACATCAATTATAGAGATTTTGCACAAGTTATGGTATACTTATGAGCAGGGAATATGAAAATTATACAAATGTTTTATAAAAGTGTTTATTAGGAGGGTGATTATGGAGCAGAGACTGGAACCGCTGTTTACCCCGTGGAAGATTGGCAATTGCGAGATTAAGAACCGTATTGTGCTGACCTCTATGGGTGGAACGAACCTATTAGGCTGGATGGAGGTGAACCACTTTGACAAGGATGGAGCGAAGTTCATCATGGAAGTGGCGAAGAACAACTGTGGACTGGTTCTTCCGGGCTGCCAGCCGGTATACAATCCCATGTATGGGAAGTGGCTTTATAAGAATGAAAAGATGTATCAGGATCTGGCGAAGTGGATGCCGGAATTTCACAAGACCGGTGCGAAGCTTTTCGTGCAGTTGACGGCAGGGTTTGGACGATCCTTTACGATCAGCAGTATGATGGAAACGTTGTACACGAATAAGGCCCTTCGTGTTCTGGCAAAGCCTTTTATGGATCTTGATAAGATTACGGCAGCACCAAGCCCGTCACCGAACCGCTGGTCTGACAAGGTGCCGTCAAGAGAGATGACTGTGGAAGAAATAGAGGAGTTTATCACGGCGTTTGGCAAGACCGCGAAGCTTTTAAAGGATGCGGGAGTGGATGGCGTAGAAATCCATGCAGTACATGAGGGCTATCTGCTTGATCAGTTTACGTTAAAATATGTGAATAAGCGTACCGATGAATATGGTGGATCCTTTGAGAACCGTTACCGGTTCGCTGTGGAAATCGTCAAGGAAATCAAGAAGGTCTGTGGAAAAGACTTCCCGGTATCTTTACGTTACAGTGTGGAATCGAAGACCAAGGGCTTCCGCGAGGGAGCATTACCGGGGGAAGAGTATGTAGAAGCCGGACGTGATATGGCAGAGTCGGAGAAGGCGGTTAAATATCTGCAGGATGCCGGATACGATATGCTTAACTGCGACAACGGAACCTACGATGCGTGGTATTGGGCGCACCCACCGATTTATATGCCGGAAAACTGTAACCTTGAGGATGTGGAGCATATCCGTAAGTTCGTGGATATTCCGGTGGTGTGTGCAGGACGTATGGATCCCCGTGTGGCAGCCGATGCGATCCGGGATGGTAAAATTGATGGCGCCGGATTTGCGCGTCCGTTCCTTGCAGATCAGGAATGGGTAACCAAGCTGATGAACGGACAGGAGGACAATATCCGGCCATGTATTCTTTGTCATAACGGATGCTTTAACATGTGCCATTACAAGGGAGTTCCCAACGATCAGGCACTTTCGGATTCCCTGCATCTGGCAAGATGTGCAGTGAATGCGGAAACGATGCAGTGGGAAAAGCATAAGCTTGTAAAGACCACAAGTCCCAAGAAGGTACATATTATTGGCGGCGGTATCGGCGGCATGGAAGCAGCAAGAGTATTAAAGCTGCGTGGACATGAGCCCGTGATCCATGAAAAAGCCGGAGAGCTTGGAGGAACCTTTATCGCAGCAAGCGCAGAAAGCTATAAGGGTAAATTACGTGATCTTCTGACCTGGTACAAAAAACAGATGAAGGATCTGGACATCGAGATTCATTTTAATGAAGAGATCAGGAGCCTTGAGCCGTTTGCCGGAAGTCCGGTGATCGTTGCAACCGGTTCGGTTGCGCGTGTCCTTAAGAAGGTTCCGGGACATGAGAAGATGGTGGAAGCCTGTGAGTTTCTGACCGGAACACCGGTAGGTGAAAAGGTAGCCGTTGTCGGCGGTGGACTTACCGGATGTGAAATCGCATATGAACTGGCTTTACAGGGCAAAAAGCCGGTGATCGTGGAAATGAAGGATGACTTAATTGCGCAGACCGGTGTGTGTCTGGCGAACAGCTCCTATTTAAGAGAATGGTTTGCATGGCAGAAGGTGCCGGTTTATCTTGAAACCACCTTACAGTCCGTAGAAGAAGGAAAGATCATATGTAAGGATAAGGAAGGCAGAGAGATCACCATTCCGTGTGACAGTGTTATCAGTTCTGCCGGTTATCTTCCCAATCCGCTTGCCGAAGAGAGCCGGAATGTACATCTGGTCGGTGACTGTAAGCAGGTCGGTAATTTAAGAAGTGTCGTATGGCGGGCCTATGAAGTAGCCATGAAGATTTAAGGAGTGAGGTGATCATTTTGAATTTAACGAAAGAACAACAGGAAATTCTAGATGGAAAGCAGGGAGACATCCTTGCCAGAATTATGAAGACGCTGGTGAGGTACGGGGAATTGTTCGGAGCAGATTCCATGGTGCCGGTAACGAGTCAGTATAACCACCTGGTGACCTCGTTTGGATTAAAGGCACTGGCCCCGGTTTATGAACTGATGGACCGCCTGATTGAATCCGGAAATGTATCGAAGCAGAAGTTTTCTGCAGATCCAAGACCGCTTGATCCCAATGTGCCGAGCTCCTTTTTACAAAATATTGTGTTTAAAAATTTCATGTATTCCAGGCAGGAGGATTATGAGAAGCAGCTTACCAGGCTTGGAATTATGGAAAAGGATGCATATACCTGTACCTGCTATATGAAGGAGGTGGGAAATACCCCGGCGATGGGCGAGGTGCTGTCCTGGTCAGAATCTTCCGCGGTAGTATACGCTAATTCCGTACTGGGGGCAAGATGTAACCGTAACTCCGGAATTATTGATCTGATGGGCTCAGTTGCCGGTTTTGTGCCGAACTTCGGACTTCTTACCGATGAAGGAAGAAAAGCGACCTGGATTGTCAGGATCGAAACAACGAAAAAGCCGGAGGCACAGCTTCTTGGCTCTGCAATCGGAATGAAGGTTATGGCAGAGGTTCCCTATATCGTAGGACTGGATCAGTGGCTTCCGGGAGGACTTGACGAGGATGCCAAGACCTATCTGAAGGACTTTGGTGCAGCGACTGCTTCTAACGGAGCCGTAGGACTTTATCATGTGGAGAATATCACACCGGAGGCGGTTCAGTATGGCAAGGATCTGATTGCCGAGAACGCGAAGGTTTATGTTGTGGATGATGAGGAGCTTAACCGGGTATACCGCAGTTACCCGGTTATCTGGAAAAAGAAGGATGCGGCTCCGAAGCTCTGCTTTATGGGATGTCCGCATATGAGTCTGAACCAGCTGATTGACTGGACAAAGAAGATCGAAGAAAGCCTTAAGAAATACGGAAAGACAAAGGTCTGCATTCCTACCGTATTTACGGCAGCTCCGGCGGTGCTTAAGAAGTTTGAAGAAACCCCTTATGCAGCGACGTTGAAGCAGGCGGGAGTCATTACTTCCTATATTTGTCCGCTGATGTATATGAACAATCCACTCAGTGAAAAGATGCCGGTCATTACTTCCAGCAACAAGCTTAGAACCTACACCAGTGCAAGATATTACACCGATGCGGAAATTCTGGAGCAGATCACAAAAGGAGGGATGACCCGATGAAAGAATTTAGAGGAAGAGTTGTAGCAAACGGAACGACAACAGCAAAGGCACTCGTATCCCACGGAGGCTTAAATACTCTGGCATCCTTCCAGAAGGCATTGCAGTTTGGAGATAAGAAGGCAACCTGTGGAGATCAGAACAATCCGGATCTTTATGGAAAGCAGATGGCAGGCAAGGCTCTGTGTCTCCCGACAACCATCGGATCGACGACGGGAGGACTGGTTCTTTACTGTGCATGCTCCATGAACCGTCAGCCTGCATGTATGCTGTTTTCGGAGCCGATTGACTCACTGGCAGGAGCCGGAGCCATTCTGGCAGATGTATGGCTTGACAATGTCAGCATGCCGGTTGTAGACAGCCTTGGCGAAGAGTTCCTTTCCTATGTAAAGGATGACATGACCATTACCGTGAAGGACGATGGCGTTGTGGTCGTGGAATAGGGGAAGAAGCAGGAAAAGACCTGAAAAGCAGATAAAACCTGAAAACCAGGGATAAGAAAATCAAAAGGATCAGAATACAAAGATTAGGAGGGGTGATCATATGAGATCCATTAAAACGAAAATCATTGTAAGTATTATTGCATGTACCTTACTTTCGGCCATTCCGATTGGAATTATGAGTCTTCGGAATGTGTATCAGACATCAAATCAGGAGGCTGAACAGGAGCTGGTATTGAAGTGCCAGAACGAGCAGGAACAGATTAATGCACAGATTTCGAAAATCGAACAGTCCGTAGATACCTTAAGCAGTATTGCAATGAATAAGCTTGAGTTTTTGGAGTTTAAGAGAAGTGCAGTCTATGTGAAGCAGTATACGGATTCCATTATGAGTGATGTCATAAAGTTTGGAGAGAACACCGATGGTGCTATCTGCGTTTATGTGCGGTATAATCCTGATTTTACGGAACCGACTTCCGGTATTTTTCTTACCAGAAACAGCACGGACGAGGAATTCACCAGTTCTGTACCAACGGACTTTACCATGTATGACAAAACGGATGTGGAGCATGTGGGCTGGTATTATATTCCTGTAGAGAACGGTGCACCGTTGTGGATGGATCCTTATCTCAACGGTAATGTGAATGTTTATATGATTTCTTATGTTGTTCCGCTGTATGTTGACGGGGAATCCGTTGGTATTATCGGAATGGATATTGATTTTTCACAGATTACGGGAATGGTTGAAAAAACAAAGGCATTTTCTACCGGATATTCCTTCCTTTATAAGCCGGATGGCTCCATTATGTATCATCCCGAGATGGAAAACGGTGCGGATCTTGAGCAGCTTGGGATGACGGCAGATGAAAAGGCATGGATGTGTGATGCAGCAAATGAGGGACAGGTAGAGGGCTTTAGCAGTAACGGAACAAAGACCAGTGCGGTATTCTATACGCTGGATAATGGAATGATGGTAGCTCTGTCTGCCCCGGACAGTGAGATTACCGCAGATGCGGTAAGCCTGTCGGCCATGATGATCGGAACCTGTGTGGTATGTCTGCTTATCTGTATCGTACTTGCGGTTATTTTAAGCAGGAGTATTGCAGCTCCGATTACCGGCATCACGAAGGTCATCCGTCAGACAGCGGATCTTGATTTCCAGAAAACAAAATCAGGGGAATCCCTGGTAAAGCGTAAGGATGAAACCGGTGTGATGGCGGGAGCTGTCAGTGATATGAGAAAGGTATTCCGTGAACTGATCGGAGACATTACAGCTGCGGAGACAACCATCCTGACTGATATGGATAAGCTGGATTCCATCATGCAGGCAAACAGTGAAATGGCAGAGGATAATTCCGCAACCACGCAGGAAATGGCAGCCGGTATGCAGGAGACAACAGCAAGCGCATCCATGATTACCGGTAACATTGATGGGATTAAGCAAAATACGGAGGATATCCAGAAGCTTTCAAAGGAAGGACAGGAGACCTCTGTACAGGTGAAGGGCAGAGCTGACCGGCTCCAGAGCACAACCATTTCTTCAAGCAATAAGGCACTGGCAATTTTCGAGGAGATGAAGATAAAAACCCAGGAAGCCATTGAGAAGTCTAAGGCGGTTGACCAGATTAACAATCTGACCGAAAATATCAAACAGATTTCATCCCAGACCAATCTCCTTGCCCTGAATGCCAATATTGAGGCAGCACGTGCCGGTGAAGCAGGAAAAGGCTTTGCCGTTGTGGCAACAGAGATTGGAAATCTGTCAAATCAGACCTATGCAACGGTGGATGGCATTACGGAAATGGTTACGGAGGTCAACAGTGCCGTTAACAGTATGACCGACTGTATGACGACGATTATGGATTTTCTGGAGAATACGGTAGTGCTTGACTATAATTCCTTCAGGGAGATCGGTAAGGAATATCAGGCGGATGCCAATACCTTTGCGGATGCAATGGGAAAAATTTACAGTGAGATTACAAAGCTGGATGAGCAGATCAGTGATATTGCAGAGAATGTGACCAATGTCAGTGAAACGATCAGCCAGTCCGCACAGGGTGTCAGCCAGATCGCGGAGAAATCCTCCGATGCTGCTGCAAAGACCACAGAGGGCTATGAGCTGCTTCGTGAAAGCCGTGACAGCCTTGCAAAATTAAGAACCATTATTGAACGGTTCCAATTATAGAAAGTCTGCATAAGGACTGGAAAAGGAGTGGATGAAGAATGGCACATTTAACTATTGATTTCTTCTCAAACTGTCTGCGCAGGACGGTGCAGTTTCAGATGATTATTCCGGGAGATTTCTGCAATACCTGGCAGATTGAGCAGAAGCGTAAAGGGAAACGGATGAAGACTCTTTTTCTTCTGCATGGATATACCGGTGCTGCAGAGAACTGGGTGCCGGATAATTTAAGTACACTTTACAATTTCGCAATCGTGATGCCGAGCGGAGAAAACGGTTTCTGGGTAGATGGTCCGGCTACCGGACATCAGTATGGAGCCTTTATCGGAGAGGAACTGCCGGATTATATCCGTAAGACCTTTGGTCTTGCCATGGAGCCGGAAGAGACTTATATCATGGGGCTTTCCATGGGCGGCTTCGGGGCGCTGCATACGGCATTACAGTATCCGGAGACCTTCGGAAAGGTGGCAGCGCTTTCTTCGGCGCTCGTTATTCATGAGATTGCCCATATGCAGCCGGGAGGATCAAACGAGGTCGCCAATTATGAGTACTATCACGGCTGCTTCGGAGATCTGGACAGGATCGAGATCAGCCGTTATAATCCTGAGGTGCTGGTAGAAGAGATCCTGAATGAACAGCGGAAGATGCCGGATATTTATATGGCGTGTGGAACCGAGGACTTCCTGCTTGAAAAGAACCGTGAGTTTCACAGATTTCTCGATAAGTATGAGGTGCCGCATTGTTATATGGAGTCCAAGGGAGATCACAATATGGAATTCTGGACCGAATATGCAAGGATCTTCATTCCGAAGATGTTTGAGGAGTAGGAGTAGAGACGAGGGAAAAGTCAGAAAGCGAGAGTGCAAAAGAAGCATAATCGTTTTCTGGCTTTTGTTTTATATATGGAACAGGTACGAAGATTTGTATTTACTGTAATGCGGTGGTGGTACATATATTAAAAACTAAGTGTACAAAAATAGAAGGTTGACAACTGTCTACCTATATGCTATTTTATGGGTATACAGATGTCTACCTATAAATGGAAGGTAAGGATTTCGTACCTTCACAGTTACAATCACAGAATGGCTCAGAGAGGAAGAGGAATAATGATTAAAATATCCGATGCAGAATGGAAAATTATGAATGTGCTGTGGGAAGAACAACCAAAGACTATGATGCAGATTACGAAAGAGTTGCAGGAAGAAACGGGATGGACCAAGCATACGGTTATGACGTACCTGAAAAGAATGGAGAGCAAGAAAATCATTCATTATGTAGAGGGAGAAAAGGCAAAATTATATTATACCGACCTGGACCGGAAAGAAGCGGTGATTCAGGAAGAGCAGAATTTTTTAAACCGGGTATTCAGGGGCAACCGGGGACTGATGGTGACAACCATGTTAGAGCAGGAGAAACTTACGGATGAGGACATTGATGAACTGATCCGTATATTGGAAAAACGCAAGGGGGAATAACATTGGAAATTGTAAAATGGGGAATTGTAGTGACGGGAATTCTGCTTCTCCGAAAGGCAGCATGGGGACGCATCAGCAGAAGAATGCAGTATGGAATATGGATTGTGGCAGTACTGTTGTTCATGGTTCAGCCATTTATCCCGGTACAAAGCAGATTCAGTATTGATAATCTGTTTTCGGAAAGCATAATATTCCGGGAGCAGAACGGAACGAGCATAAACACCGATATTACCGGCAGTGCACCGGTCAAGGCAGATTCGGAAGCACAGGACACTGCTCTTATGGGACAAGTCAGGGAAGAAATGCAGGTGCCATTGCAGGGGGAACGTACGGAAACGGATACTACAATGCAATCACCCCTCCCTTTTCTGCATCATTGGATTCATACTTATGGAAGTGCGATCCGCTGGGGTGGATCGCTACTGCTGGGATTGGGAATGCTTTTGTCCAATCTGCGGTTTTACAGATATTGCCGGAGAGAACGAACCTTTTATAAAAGAGATCCGCATACCGGTCTGCAAATTTATGTGCTAAAGGAGCTGTCTTCGCCGTTTTTGGCTGGAAAGCGGATTTATGTAGATGCTAGGATGGTTCGGGATGAAAAGAAGCTTTCCTATATGGTTCTGCATGAATATTGTCATTACCGGAATAGGGATCTGTTATGGGTGTTGTTGAGAAATCTTTGTCTGGTGTTGTATTTTTATAATCCATTTGTCTGGGCTGCGGTCAGGTACATGAAGCAGGATTGTGAGCTTGCCTGTGATGAAGCGGTACTGCAAATGCTGCAGGAGGAGGCACAGCGTAAGGAGTATGGCTATACACTGCTTGCGCTGGCGGGAAGACAAAATCACAAGGCAGTGGACCTTACCATTACCACGTCCATGAGTGGCGGCGCGAAGCGGCTGAAGGAAAGAATCGGAATGATTTCCAGTCAGAAAAAGATCAGTGGAATAGTGTCAGTATTGGTTCTATTCATTTTGCTTTGTCTGGCCGGATGTACGTTTACGGACAGAAAAACAGTATCTCAGAATATTTCGGAAGTAAAAAGTGTTCCGGATGACAGGCAGGGCGATAGCATGAATGAGGTGATACCGGGAGCTCTAAACTCAGAGGAGGAAAACCGGGAAAAAGAGGATGAAAAGCTGAAGGTACAGAATGGAGATGGCAGCGATCAGGTGGATTCTACATATAATGTGGTGAAATGGGCAGATGGATATTTTTATTTCCCGGACGCAGAAGGATTGAAGCGGGTTTCAGAAGAGACTGCCAAGGTAGAGAAACTGGCAGAAGGAAATGTGAAGCTTGGAAATTTTGATGGAGATTTCCTGTATTATATCCGATATCCGGTCGAAAAGGAGAGTCTTACAGGATTGATACGGATGTCGATTGAAAATTTGCAGGAAGAACAGCTTGCAGCATGGTCCGAAGAATTGTGGACATGTCGTAATATTTATGCCTGTGAAGAGAAAATTTATATTGAGCTTGCAGATTCCTGTGAAGAATATACGCAAAATGGGGACCATGTCGGAAAAGTACCGGAAGATCAGCAGTTGGTATATCAGATATTAGAAAGGTGCGGTTATTCGAAAGAGGATGTCGCAATGCTTCCTGTTGGGTATACCAATGCAATGTTCCAATATCATAAGCTGGTATGCCGGGATCCGGCACAGAACCGGATTTTTATTTACGATACGGATACGGGAAACCGGGTTAAAGAAATTACAGATACACAAAGTGATGTGCTGTTAAGTAACCGTGGAGTGGTATATAAGGATCTAGCAGAAAATATTTATTTGCAGAGCTGGAACGGAGAGACTGCAGAATTACTTTATGAAGCCGGGGCACATGATCAGGAAAGTGTAAATTATGGAACCTATGATGAGGAATTTCTTTATGGTTTTGTGGAAGAGGAAATGAAGTGCACGTTAATTAAGATTTCATGGGAAGGAGGATATGAGAGAAGTAAGACTTTCACCGGCGTGGAAAAGGCGGTGCAGTTGGGATTCAGTGTGAATCATGGAGTTGTAGGCTATTGGCAAAACGGACAGGTAATTTTTGAAAAGGTATGAAAGAGGAAACGGTGACTTTTTCATTTATTTATTGTATAATGAGCCACAGAGAAAAAGAGACAATCTAAAGGGAGGTAGTTATGGTTACACGGACTTCAAAGATTTTAATGGTAATTGCAACCGCATTCACATTTTTAGGAGTTGTTTTGGAAATCCTGCTTCATAGCAATCAGGAAAAATTTTTCCCGCTGTTTAGTGCAGGAATCCAGTTGGATGAGCCGGTGGTTCATACCGTGAATCTCTGGTCAACGATTCTGATATTTCTGCTTTATCTGGTAAGCTGCATCGTTTTGATGTGCGCTTCCAAAAGAACCGGCTTTGTCATGAGCATTGTGGCGTTGGTTTTAAATCTGTTGGTTAATGCGGGAGCGAGAGTCGGTGCGATTGTCATGAACCGCTATATGGGAATGAAAGGCGTAAAGTATCTTACGGGAATCACCATACTGGATTCGCTGCATGGCTATGTGGTGGCGCCGATGATGCTGCTTGCCATCGTATTTTTAGGAATTACGATCGGTACGCTGTCGCAGAACCGGAAAGAGGAAGAAGCCGTAAGAAACAGTTACGATTCAGTTACAGGAATATAGATTGGAACAGGAAGAAACAGCAATGGAAATAACAGCAAAAGAACTTATGGAAATGAACCCGGAGGAGCTTCTGATTATCGACATCCGGAACGAATATGACCGGAACTATGGACTGATTCCGGGATCGGTCTGGGCCGATGCGCAGGAGATTGTATCGAATCCGCCCGAGGATAAGTCAAAGAAGATCATTCTGTATTGTGCCCGGGGAATTATCAGTGTGGATCTGGCACAGGCTTTGTGCGATCAGGGCTATGAAGCTTACAGTCTGCAGGAAGGGTATCTGGGATGGCTGCGCTATGACATGCAGAACCAGCAGGAGGACGAGCTTTGCAGGAAGGTGGAACACAGTCTGCAAAAGAAGTTCCGTACTTCCCTGATGAGTCCGTTTATCAAGGCATTAAAGGATTATGAACTGGTTAAGGATGGTGACCGGGTGGCGGTCTGTATGTCCGGTGGCAAGGATTCCATGCTGATGGCAAAGCTGTTTCAGGAATTGAAGAAATACAGCAAGGTGGATTTTGAAGTAAAGTATCTGGTGATGGATCCGGGCTATAATAAGGAAAACCGTCAGGTAATTGAGGACAATGCCAGAGCGCTTCAGATTCCGATTACGATTTTTGAAAGTGACATTTTTGATTCGGTATATACGGTGGAGAAGTCCCCCTGCTATTTGTGCGCAAGAATGCGCCGCGGAAATCTTTATGCGTTTGCAAGGGAACTGGGATGCAACAAAATCGCACTGGGACATCATTATGATGATGTGATTGAGACGATCTTAATGGGAATGCTGTACGGCGCCCAGATCCAGTCGATGATGCCGAAGCTCCACAGCACGAACTTTGAAGGAATGGAGCTGATCCGTCCGCTGTACTATATTCGTGAGGATGATATCAAGGCATGGCGTGATTATAACGGACTTCATTTTATTCAGTGCGCCTGCAAGTTTACGGATACCTGTACGACCTGCAACAACGGGCAGAATCACTCCAAGCGTCAGGAAACGAAAGAGCTGATCCGCAAATTAAAGGAAAACAATCCGGATGTGGAGAAGTGTATTTTCCGAAGTGTGGAAAATGTGCATATTGATACCGTCATTGCTTATAAGGAAAAAGGAGTGCGGCATCATTTCTTAGATACTTATGACGAAAGATAGGATAGATCAGACAATAAAGTTGTTTGGGAGCCTACTTCAAAGACAAATGAAGTTTAAAGTGTAAGTATGCTATCAAAAATACAATTTGGTTAACAAAAACAGAGGAAATTCCGTTGAATAAGAAGACTTTAAAGGAAGAAAAATACGAGCATATTACCCATCCGTTTCCACCATTATATGATGCCGATTCAAAGATCCTGATTCTGGGGAGTCTTCCATCGGTCAAATCCAGAGAGCAGATGTTCTTTTACGGGCATCCGCAGAACCGGTTCTGGAAGGTGATCAGTGCAGTGCTTCATGAGAGCGTACCAACCACGATTGAAGAAAAGAAAACACTGCTGTCAGTTCATCATGTTGCCTTGTGGGATACAATTTACAGCTGCGACATTATCGGATCGAGTGACAGCAGCATTAAGAATGTGGTGCCGACCGACCTTCGTACGATAGTGGAACAGTCGAAGATTCAGCATATTTACTGTAATGGCAGGACGTCGGGAAAATATTTTGAGAAATATCAGCAGAAAACACTGGGAATGACGGCGGAGGTGCTGCCTTCCACAAGCCCGGCCAATGCAGCATTCGGACTGGAAAAGCTGATTGCAATCTGGTCGGAGGCATTGCAGGATTATTGATAGAGACGTGGTGACGGCAAAACAGCAATAAGAGATATAAGAGGGTTCGAATATATGAATATATAAGAGAGCTTGAATATAGCATGGAAAGAGGTGTCCTATGGTACAGATTGATTTAATTACCGGTTTTCTGGGATCCGGTAAAACAACATTCATCAAAGCATATGCGCAGTACCTGATGAAACAGGGACTGAAGATCGGAATTCTGGAGAATGATTTCGGCGCAGTCAATGTGGATATGCTTCTTTTGCAGGAATTATTAGGAGACCAGTGTGATCTGGAAATGGTTTCCGGCGGATGTGACAGCGACTGTCACAGAAGACGGTTTAAAACGAAGCTGATTGCGATGGGCATGTCCGGGTATGACCGGGTGCTGGTAGAGCCGTCCGGAATTTATGATGTGGATGAATTTTTCGATGCACTTCACGAAGAACCGCTCGATCAGTGGTACGAGGTAAAGAATGTGATTGCCATTGTCGATGCCAAGCTGGAAAAGAAGCTGTCACAGGAGGCAGATTTTATTCTGGCATCGGAGGCGGCAAGCGCAGGGAAAATCGTGTTAAGTCATGCGGATCTGGCAACGAAGGAGCAGATCGAAGGAACGATCCGGCATTTGCAGCAGGCTATGGAGAATATCCAGTGCAGCCGGAAGCTCACAGAAGATGAGATCATAGCCGGTAATATGGAGGCTCTGACGGATGCGCAGTTACAGGAATTGTCCGGATGCGGATATGTTTCTTCCAGCTATCGCAAAATGGATCTGGAAAATCATCTGGAATTTGATTCCCTGTATTTTATGAATGCGCCGGTTACGAAAGAGACGCTTCCCGATAAGGTAAAGCAGATCCTGCAGAATCCGGAGTGTGGAAAGATCTTCCGCGTGAAGGGCTTTTTGAAGGATGAGACAGGGGCTTGGTATCAGCTCAATGCGTCAAAGGATGCCTTCGACTTTCAGCCGATCCCGACAGGGCAGGAAGTGATCATTGCGATCGGGGAGAACCTGAACGAAGGAGCGATTAAGAAAATCCTGTTTGGTGAGGTTGATGTGAAGAGCTACTGAGCCGTTACTTATGTGGCTAGTTTGATATAAAAAATTGCTATTCTGTATGAAAGTGACTTTGAATTGTGACAAATGTACAAAGATAGAAAAGAATATTTGAGTATTTTGTGAATTGTGTCATGGGATGCTCTGTGATAGGATGAAAGTGGAAACCGAAAGAAGAAAACTGGTTTCCACTTTTTTCAAATTCATGGAAACCCAAATTGAAAAACGAGTTTCCACAAAGAAGAAAAGGAAGAGTCAGGAAAGAGAATCTATTAAGAAAGATAATCTATAAGAAAGAGAATTTACAGGAAAGCGAAATAATAAAAAGCAGATTTATAAGAAAACGAAATTCAGAAGGAGAGACCGATGGTTACGGAAATACAGGAAAAGATCCTGAATGCGGCAATTGAAGAGTTTGCACAGCGGGGCTTGAAATTCACCATGAATGATGTGGCGAAGAACCTTGGTATGAGCAAGAAGACGATTTATACGATCTATGAAAGCAAGGAAGAGATGCTGCTTGCACTGGCGGACTACTGTTTTCAGGATATTAAGAAAAGTGAAAAGGCCATTTTGCAGGACGAATCCATGGATGTCTTAACGAAGATTGAGAGGATCATGGTCGTTCTGCCGGAGAAATATCAGAATATCGGGTTGAGTAATCTTTATCAGCTGAAGGAAAAATATCCGCATGTCTATCAGAGAACGGCGAAGTATCTGGAAACGGACTGGGATGCCACCATTTCGTTGCTGGAGCAGGGAATACAGGAGGGAAAGATCCGGAAGATTTCCATACCGGTTTTAAAGACGATGCTGGAAAGCACGATTCAACAGTTTTTTGCAAGTGATGTGCTGATCCGGAATGGAATTTCCTACGAGGATGCCCTGCAGGAGATGATTCGAATCTTGATTGGCGGAATCCGTGAGGAAAATGATGATGTACCGTTTAGTGCGCCTGGAAGGAACAACGATGTACCGGCAGAGAGGCCTGCTATGAAAGACAATGCAGATGAATAAGGGAGGAGAAAGATGGATGGAAGAAAAGCAGAAGCGAATTTACTGGAACCGGAGTTGGAAGTTTTTAAAAGGCTTTGAGGAGTCATACCTTGGACTGCAGGCGATTGGGAAAGTTCAGGAAGTGGAGCAGGCAGAGCTTCCGCATACCGTGCAGGAAGTGCCGCTGCATTATTTTGATGAGAGCCTGTATCAGGGGATTTTCACTTACCGGAAGGTGTTCCGGCCGGATGCGGACTGGCAGGGAAAGCGGGTACTGCTTACGATTGAGGCAGCAGGGCACAGTGCATGGGTATACTTAAACGGAGAACTTCTGAACGAGCATCATTGCGGTTATACAGCATTTCAGACCGATCTTTCACCGGCACTTATTTATGGGGAAGAAAATGTGCTGGTGGTGAAGGTGGACAGCACAGAGAGCCAGAATATTCCTCCCTTTGGAAAAGTGATTGATTATATGACCTTTGGCGGTCTTTACCGGGAAGTATATCTGGAAGTGAAGGAACAGGATTTCATTGCCGATGTGTATGCCATGACGATTCCGGCAGTGCTATCATCCGATATGGATAATGAGAAACAATCTGCAGAAAATGATAGGGATCTTCCATATAAGAAGTGGACGCTCCAAAGTGAAATCACCTTACAGCTTCACGGAGAAGAAATCACCCTGAATGCGAAAAATCTGCCTGATTTTCAGGAAAAGCTGTCACAAAAGGGACTGATGATCCGGCAGACACTTCTGTGGACAAAGGAGGAAGAGGCCTCTTCCAGTGCTTATTTACTCGATCGGAATGTGTTGGAGCACACCTTTGAGGAGATCAACGTGTGGGATGTGGAGCATCCGTTCCTGTATACACTGCGTACGGAGCTGTACCGGGACGGGGAGTGCTTAGATGCGGTGGAAACGCGGATCGGGTTCCGGGAAGCGCATTTCCGCAGGGATGGCTTTTATCTGAATGGAAAGAAGCTGAAACTCCGGGGACTGAACCGGCACCAGAGCTATCCTTATGTGGGATATGCGATGCCGGAATCCATGCAGAAACGGGATGCGGATATTTTAAAAAACGAACTGAAGTTGAATGCGGTGCGTACCTCGCATTATCCGCAGTCGCATCATTTCCTTGACCGGTGCGATGAACTGGGGCTTCTGGTGTTCACGGAGATTCCGGGGTGGCAGTACATCGGTGGTCCGGAATGGCAGGATCAGGCCGTGCGGAACACAGAAGACATGGTGGTGCAGTACCGGAATCATCCGTCAATTATTTTGTGGGGCGTACGCATCAACGAATCCGAGGATGATGATGCGTTTTATCAAAGGACGAATGAGACAGCCCACCGGCTGGATCCGATGCGGCAGACCAGTGGAGTACGTTACCTGCAAAAAAGTTCCCTGCTTGAGGATGTGTATGCGTTCAATGACTTTTCGCATGAGGGAAACAACCGGGGATGCCGGAAGAAAAAGGACGTGACGCCGGATACTTCGAAAGGGTATCTGATCAGTGAGTACAACGGGCATATGTTTCCAACGAAAGCCTTTGACTGCGAACAGCACCGGGTAGAGCATTTCTTGCGCCATGCGAATGTCCTGGATGCTTATTATGGGGAAGAGGAGATTGCCGGGGGCTTTGGCTGGTGCATGTTTGATTATAATACCCACAAGGATTTTGGAAGCGGTGACCGGGTCTGCTATCATGGCGTGCTTGACCTGTTCCGGAATCCGAAGCTGGCAGCGGCGCTTTATGCAAGCCAGGGGGAAGAGGATGTGCTGGAAATTACTTCGTCCATGGACATCGGGGAGTATCCGGCGTGCCTCATCCGGGATGTCTATGCCGTGACGAATGCAGACAGTGTGAAGCTATATAAGAACGACCGGTTTGTAAAGGAGTTTCGGGCAGCAGATTCCCCTTACACCCATCTGCCGCATGGACCGATAGCCATTGATGACTTTATCGGCGGGCTTTTGCAGAATGGAGAAAACTTTTCGAAGGGAAAAGCAAAGGATGTGAAGAAGGTTCTGCAGTCCGTGAGTAAGAACGGACTGAACCATCTGCCGGTTGGAACCATCCTTCTTGCGGCAAAATGCATGCTGCTGCGCGGAATGAAAATGGCAGATGCGGTTGAACTTTATAATAAATATATTGGTAACTGGGGCGGAACGGCAACAGAGTACCGGTTTGAAGCGGTCCGTGATGGTAGGGTCGTGAAAACCGTAAAGAAACGCCCCGTGAATAAGCCGCAGTTACTGGTAGACTGTTCCCATACGATTCTTACAGAAAAATCGACGTATGATGTGGCAGCGATCCGGCTGCGGGCAGTCAGTGAGGAAGGAAGTACGTTAAGCTATTGTAATGAACCCCTGACCCTGACAGTAAAGGGACCGCTTTCGATCATCGGGCCATCGACGATCAGCTTACAGGGCGGCATGGGTGGCACGTATGTGCGTACCTGCGGGACGGCAGGCAGTGCAGAGCTTACCATAACAGGAAGTCTTTTCGGAGAACATACGGTAAAGTTTGAGGTCGTTTGTGCCGGACAGATGGATGATGGGAAATAAACAGATGGTGTGCGGAATGGTTCACATGAAAAAGGAGGTAGAGGCATGAAGCTGAATGGAAAGGAAAAATTTTCGTATGGATTGGGTGCAGTAGGCAAAGATATGGTATATATGCTTTCTGCAAGTTATGTACTTTATTATTATCAGGATATTCTGGGAGTGAGCGCGGTTGCGATGGGCGTGATCCTGCTTGTTGCGCGGATTTTTGATGCGTTCAATGATCCGTTTATGGGTGTCATCGTGGAAAAGACGAAAACCCGCTGGGGAAAGTTCCGTCCATGGCTGATGATCGGAACACTCTTAAATGCAGTGATCTTGTTTTTGATGTTTGCAGCGCCGCCTGCACTGTCCGGTAGTGGACTTGTGGCCTATGCAGCGGTATTTTATATCCTCTGGGGTGTGACTTATACCATGATGGATATTCCGTTCTGGTCCATGATTCCGGCCTTTACCGAAAGCGGTAAGGAAAGAGAGAATCTGACGACACTGGCAAGATCCTGTGCCGGTGTGGGATCGGCATTGATTACCGTTATTACCATGATTGCCGTACCGGCGCTGGGAAAGCTTTTCTTAGGAAATACAGAGGCAGCAAGAGAAGTGGAACGGTGCGGTTTTCAGTGGTTTGCACTGATTATTGCGGTATTGTTTGTCATTATGATCGGCATTACCTGCCTGAACATTAAGGAAAAGTCCACCGTGGATCTGAATGCTCCCTCGGTAAAACAGATGTTCCGGGCACTTGTATCCAACGATCAGGCGATGACGGTGGTAATTACGATTGTGCTCATTAACTGTTCCCTTTACATTACTTCGAATCTGCTGATTTATTTCTTTAAATATGATATCGGAGGAACGAACTGGAATGACAGCTATGTGCTGTTCAATACCTTTGGTGGTGCAATCCAGATTCTCTCCATGATGATTTTTTATCCCCTGCTGCGCAAAGCAATCAGCGCACTTAAGGTCTTTTACGTCAGCGCGGTCATGGCAGTTGGGGGCTATCTGGTACTGCTTGCCATGATGTTTATGGGACTTACCAATGTATATTTCCTGCTGATTCCGGGCTTTTTTGTGTTCGCGGCGTTCGGAATGCTGACCGTATTAACAACCGTTTTCCTTGCGAATACCGTGGATTACGGAGAGTTGAAGAACTATCGCCGGGATGAGAGCGTCACCTTTTCCATGCAGACCTTTGTGGTAAAGCTGGCAAGCGGTGTGGCTGCCATGATTGCGGCACTGGCGCTGAATTTCAGTAACATTCAGCAGGATACCGCTGCGGATGTGGCGCAGCTGGCAGCAGAGAACAGCTACGGCCCTTCGCTTGTGATTCTCCGCATGACCATGACGATTCTGCCGGTTATCGGCCTCCTTGCCGCTACCTGGATTTTTGCGAAAAGGTATATTCTGACGGATGAAAAGCTTACCGAGATTAACCATACCTTACAGGAAAGACGAAAGGAAGCGGTGCAATGATTTATGCGGAAAATGGAAATTTCCTGTTGGAGACAGAACACACGACCTATGTATTCTGTGTGGATCCTGCAGGGAATCTGCAGCATCTTTATTATGGCGAAAAATTAAACTTGGGTGATTCCTGGCAGAAGGCATTGGAGGCACTGAAAATGCGGGTATTCAATCCCAATGGATGCAGCATTATTCAGGATCCGATGCACCCGGCAGTATCGCTGGATGATGTGTGTCTGGAGGTGTCCGGGCGTGGAAAGGGGGATATGGCGCAGCCCTTTGTGGAGCTTACCTATCCCGATGGCAGCCGGACGAGCGACTTCCGGTTTCAGAATTTTGAAATCATGGAAAAGCAGGCTCCGGAAGGATTTCCGGGTGCCTATGATGAAACGGAAAACGCCCAGTCACTTGTTCTTCATATGGAGGACCGGAATGGGGCAGTCCGGTTAACGCTTGTTTACAGTGTGCTGGAGGACTGCGACTGCATTACCCGGTTTGCGGTTGTGAAAAATAAGGGAAGCGCACCAGTGACTCTGGAGCGGCTGATGAGTACCCAACTTGACCTGCGTACGCGGGGAAGACAGAAGATTTTAAGCTTTCACGGAGAATGGGCGCGGGAAATGCAGCCCTGTGAAACACTTCTGCAATCCGGCAGCTTCCAGATTGAGTCCACAACCGGATTTTCATCCAATAAGGCCAATCCCTTTTTCATCTGCGGAGAGGCAGACACTCAGGAGGACTACGGGGCCTGCTATGGCTTTAACCTGATCTATTCCGGAAATCACCGGGAAACGATCGAATGCAATGCGCATGGCAGAGTGCGGATTTTACAGGGAATGCATCCGGATTTCTTTCAAAAGTCATTGGATGAGGGAGAAAGCTTTGCTTCACCGGAGGCAGTGCTTACGTTTTCCAAGGAAGGCTATGGCGGGATTAGCCGGAACATGCACCGTTTCGTAAGGGAGCATATTGTGCGTGGAACATGGAAGAAGAAGGAGCGGCCGGTTCTGATTAATTCTTGGGAAGCCATGTATTTCGATGTGAAAGAGCGGAAGCTTTTAAAGCTTGCCAGGCAGGCGGCAGAGGTTGGAATCGAGCTTTTTGTGCTGGATGACGGATGGTTTGGCGAACGCGAAAATGACCAGAAAGCCTTAGGGGACTGGCAGGATAATTTAGAAAAACTCCCAGACGGACTTGGCGGGTTATCTGCCAGAATCCATGCGATGGGGATGAAGTTCGGAATCTGGGTGGAGCCGGAAATGATTAGTGAGAATTCGAAGCTCTACAGGGAGCATCCAGAGTATGCGGTACGGATTCCAGGGAAGGCAGCATCCGTCGGGCGGAACCAGATGCTTTTAGACCTGACGCAGACTAAGGTGCAGGACCGGATTATCGCGGATATGAGCGATGTTTTCCGAAGGGGACAGGTGGATTACGTGAAATGGGATATGAACCGCCACATGTCCGATTATTACAGCCCGGCGCTCTCGAAGGAGGAGCAGGGAGAATTTGCACACCGTTATCTGTTGGGGTTGTACCGGGTATTGGGAGAACTGACGAGCCGCTTCCCGGATGTTTTGTTTGAAGGCTGTGCCTCCGGGGGAAACCGGTTTGACTTAGGGATGCTGTGCTACATGCCGCAGCTCTGGGTGAGTGACTGTACGGATGCCATTGCTCGGGCGAAAATCCAGAACGGCTGCAGCTTTGGGTATCCGCAGTCCGTTATGGGGGCACATGTGTCCTCCTGTCCGAATCACCAGACCCTGCGGGTAACGCCGCTATACAGCCGTTTCGCGGTTGCGTGTGGAGGAATCCTCGGATATGAGTGCAATCTTTGTGACCTGCCGAAAGAGGAGCTTAAGAAGATCCGGGAACAGGTTTCCTTTTATAAAAAGTGGCGCAGGGTATTGCAGTTCGGTGAGTTCTATCGTCTGCATGGGCTTTCGAAGGAAGGAGAGCGGGACACCGATGTTATCCGGTGGAACTTTGTAGCGCAGGATCGGGAAAAGGCAGTTGGAATTCTGCTGAATGGGCTGGTTCATGCGAATGACACGCACCGGTTTTTTAAAACGAAGGGACTTGACGATACGAAGCAGTATCACTTTTACCATATTCCGCAAAAGGTGGAGCTTACCCGAATGGGGGATCTTATCAATACCGCCTCTCCTGTGCACATCCGGCCGAACTCTGTGGTTCATCAGGTCGTGACACATCTCATAACAATGGAGGGCGAGACGGAAGAGTTTCATGTGCCGGGCGATCTGCTCAATAAGGCAGGAGTAGTGCTTTCTCCGAATTTTGGCGGCACCGGCTTCGAAACCGGAACTGCACTTTTTCAGGACTTTGATGCAAGGATCTATTTAATGGAAGCGGAATGAATAAAATCATGAATTCCTTCCCATACTAAAAGATGTCTAGGAACATATTAGTAGGAAAGGAAGTAGAATCATGATTTTAAAGGAAAAAGAACGGGCAGCACTTGAGGATTTACAGACACAGGAAAAAAGCTGTGTGGAGAAGTATGAAAAGTATGCAAATCAGGCGAAGGATCCGGAGTTGAAGTCTCTGTTCCAGACACTTCAGAAGGAGGAGCAGAAGCACTACGATTCTCTCGGACAGGTGCTTGCAGGAACGGTTCCAGAATGTAACTGCAACGACAGCGCAGGACGTGATTACAAGCCAAAGGCGACTTATAATGACATGACGAATCCGGAGGATAAGCAGAATGATGCATTCCTTGCAACCGACTGTATCGGTACGGAAAAGCTGGTTTCCGGAGAATACAATACGGATGTCTTTGTATTTGGAGAAAGCGGTGTCCGCAAGCTTCTGGCCGATATTCAGATTGAAGAACAGAATCATGCCGAGATGCTTTATAAGTACAAGATGGCAAATGGAATGAAGTAAAGGACAGAGACCATTGACAATCCGGATGCATGGAAATAAAGGCCGGAACGGAAGGAAGGATTCACAGGAAACAGCAGACTGTGGGTCCTTTTTTAATTGGATTCAAAATAGAATCTTACAATTATAAAGTGTTTTTTTTATATACTTTCCCGTATTGGATAAGTACATTGAAATAAATGGACAGAGATTATGCATGTTTGAAAAGAAGGAGGAGAAACCAATGTTATCATCAGCTTTATTAAACAGAACAAGCTTTGGCTTTTCAGCAGAGAATCCGATGGGGGAACGAAATGGAGGAAGCAGGGGCAAGGATTGTGAAAAGTTAAGACCCTGTATTCAGATCAAGCCGCAGGAAGAAGTCGTGTTGTGTGACACGGACGGTCCCGGAATGCTGACGCATTTATGGTTTACCGGTTATGTGGGACATTCATTTATTCTCCGAATCTATTGGGACGGTATGGAGGATCCGTCTGTGGAGGCTCCGGTTTCCGCATTTTTTGGATGCGCATATGATGAGAATTTTGCAGACCGGGATGGAAATTACCCGGTGCTGAATTCCAGCTGTATTCTGGTGGCACCCGGCAGAGGATACAATTGTTACTGGGAGATGCCATTCCGGAAGCATTGTAAGGTGACGATGGAAAATCGTGGCAGTAAGGAAGAAACACTTTATTATATGATTGAAGGATGGCATGGTGAGCTTGCAGATACGGATCTATACTTCCATGCAGCATACCGGCAGGAGCATCCGGTGCAGAAGGGACATGCTTATACGGTCATTGATGGAATTGAAGGAAAGGGTATATTTGCAGGGATCAGCTTTGCTGCAGGTATGAATGGACATAATACCTGCTGGGTAGAGGGTGAACCTAAGATGTACCTGGATGGAGATCAGTATCCGACAATTAACTACACGGGAACGGAAGATTATTTCTGTGGTTCTTATGCGTTCGGAAATGACATTTTATTACATAAGTATCAGACCTTCAGCGGACTATATGCCGGCATGTATGCAATTCTGGGTAATGACAGTCAGGAAATGTATAATGGGCAGCAGCGCTTTTTACTTTATCGTTTTCATGTTAAGGATCCGGTTTATTTTCATAAGTCGTTTCGTATGACCATGGATAATCTCGGCTGGACAGGAGCGAGATATGATGATTATACATCCGTTGCATACTGGTATATGGAAAAGCCATCCAGACTGTCTGCAGGGCTGCCGTCCGATGAAGAGATAATTATGAAGTAAACCAGGCAGAATCAACAGAGTAATAGAAGATATGAGGAGAAAACCGTGCAGAAGAATACCAGTTATAAAATAAAAATCGAGCACCCCTTTTTATTGATTCCGGTAAAAATTAAGGAAAACACTGAGCGCCTGTCTTTTTATATGGAAGAACAGAAAGTTTTAGAGTATCGTGTTTTTCCGTTGGAAGAGGGGGAAACAGTGGATTATTATGCTCCGCTTCCGACCACATCGTGGATAGGGAAAACCATTCGTCTGGAAGGAAGCTATCAGGAGGCATTTTATACCAAAATAAAGCAGGCTGACGATCCTGCGGAATCGGATCAGGTGCATCCGCTGATGCATTTTACACCGGTCAACGGCTGGATGAATGATCCCAATGGACTTGTTTTTGAGGATGGAATTTATCATCTGTTTTATCAGCACAATGCTTTCGGCACAAAGTGGGATAATATGAGCTGGGGACACGCGGTCAGTAAGGATTTATTACATTGGGAACACGCTCGGCTGGGACACGCTCGTCAACTACAACGGCCAGTGGATGACGGCCCGACCGTGCCGTTGG